>NZ_LDUL01000099.1:0-47786 GCF_001043615.1 Burkholderia sp. LK4 | reverse complement strand
CATCGCGCCCGGAGGACTCGAGACGCTGTGCCTCCTTCATCAGTTCCATCACGTAGAAGGGCTGGATCGCGTCGACGCGTGCGGCGAGCTTGACGAGCGAATCGGTGGCGGTATTCATCGGGCGGGCAGGGGAGGGGCGTGACGAAAGAAAAAACGGGCGCATGCGCGCCCGTTCCGGACCAAACGGTATCAGCCGTTGCGGCGCGCCTGCGTTTCGGCGGGGCGCAGCTTCGCGGCGAGCTTGTCGAGCACGCCGTTTACGTACTTGTAGCCGTCGGAGCCGCCGAACGTCTTCGCGAGTTCGACGGCTTCGTTGATGATCACGCGGTACGGCGTTTCGACGTGGTGCGTGAGCTCGAACGTCGCGATGAGCAGCACGGCGCGTTCGACCGGCGACAACTGGTCGATCGGTCGGTCGAGCGACGGCGTCAGCGCTTCGACGAGCGTGGTGTGCTCGCGGATCACGCCGTGCAGGATCGCGTCGAGCAGCTCCTTGTCAGCCTTGTCGTAACCGAGCGCGCCGCGCAGTTGCGCGTCGATCTCGCCGGAGGACGCGTTCGACAGCAGCCACTGGTACAGCCCCTGCGTCGCCAGCTCGCGCGATTGTCGGCGGGCGCTCTTCTTCATGCGCGCTCCTCTTCGTCGTCTTCGTCTTCGTCTTCCTCTTCGTCCTCGTCGTCATCGCCGAGCTGGTCGAGCGCCATCGTCAGGTTGGCCATCTCGACGGCGACGCGTGCGGCATCACGACCCTTTTCGGTCATGCGCGCGACGGCCTGCTCGTCGTTTTCGGTCGTCAGGACCGCGTTGGCGATCGGCAGGTTGAAGTCGAGGCCGATGCGGGTGATGCCCGCGCCGCTCTCGTTCGACACGAGTTCGAAGTGGTAGGTCTCGCCGCGAATCACCGCGCCGAGCGCGATCAGCGCGTCGAACTGGCCGCTTTCCGCGAGCTTCTGCAGCGCGAGCGGGATTTCCAGCGCGCCGGGCACCGACACGAGCAGCACGTCTTCACCGGTGACGCCGAGGCGTTCCAGTTCCTCGACGCACGCGTCGGCGAGGCCGTTGCACACCGGCTCGTTGAAGCGCGATTGCACGATGCCGATCCGCAGGCCGTCGCCTTCGAGATTTGGTTGGTATTGTCCGATTTCCATGATCTTGTCCGTGGTGTGGATGAACGGTTATAGGGCGAAAGCGCCGTGGCGGGTTACGCGTTGGACGCCGGGCAGGACTTGGCTTCGCCGCCGGGCATCGGAATGAAGCCCGTGACTTCCAGGCCGTAGCCGGACATGCTGCCCAGCTTGCGCGGATTCGACAGCACCTGCATCTTGCCGACGCCGACATCGCGCAGGATCTGCGCGCCGATGCCGAACGTCTTGAAATCGACCGGCCGGCGCTTCAGCACAGCGGCCTTTTCTTCCTCGTCGAACGCCTTGAAGACGTCGATCAGGTGTTCCTTCGTGTCGCCGCAGTTGAGCAGCACGATCACGCCGAGGTCGCGCTCCGCGATCTCGCGCATCGCGGCGTCGAGCGTCCACGAGTGCGTCGACACGCCCGTTTCGAGCAGGTCGAGCACCGACAGCGGCTCGTGCACGCGCACCGGCGTATCGGCGTCGGGCGCGGGCGTGCCGCGCACCAGCGCGATGTGCGGCGAGCCGCTCGGCTGGTCGCGGTACAGCACCGCGCGGAACGTGCCGTGCGCGGTCTGCATCGTACGCTCGGCGATCCGCTCGATGATCGATTCGGTGCGGCTGCGGTACTGGATCAGGTCGGCGATCGTGCCGATCTTCAGGTTGTGCTCCTGCGCGAATTCGATCAGGTCGGGCAGGCGCGCCATCGTGCCGTCGTCCTTGATGATCTCGCAGATCACCGCGGCCGGCGTGAGGCCGGCGAGCGCGGTGAAGTCGCAACCGGCCTCGGTATGGCCCGCGCGCACGAGCACGCCGCCCGGCTGCGCCATGATCGGGAACACGTGGCCCGGCTGCACGATGTGCTCGGGGCGCACGTCGTGCGCGACCGCCGTGGCGATCGTGTGCGCACGGTCGGCGGCCGAGATGCCGGTCGTCACGCCTTCGGCCGCTTCGATGCTGACCGTGAACGCGGTGCCGTACTGCGTGCCGTTGCGGTAGGTCATCAGCGGCAGGTGCAGCTGCTTGCAGCGTTCCTGCGTCAACGTCAGGCAAACCAGGCCGCGGCCGTACTTGGCCATGAAGTTGATCGCTTCCGGTGTGACGAATTCGGCGGCGATCACGAGGTCGCCCTCGTTTTCGCGGTCTTCTTCGTCGACCAGGATCACCATCCGGCCGGCTTTCAGCTCGGCGATGATGTCGAGCGTGGAGGCGAGCGTCATAAGGGGGCGAGAAAGAGGAAAGTGCGTATTTTACGCCAGCCGGACGGCGTTTCGGCTGGCAGGGGCCGCGCGCCGCCGGCAAGCGCTCCGGAAAGCGCCGCGGCCGACCTGAGCGGCAGGCCCGGCCGGCCCGCCGCGCGATGCTTGCACGCGCGGTGCGGACGGTGGCGGGCCGGGCCTTGCCCGGCCGCGCGTCAGGCTTGCTGGTCGCGCCCGCCCAGGTAGTCGAGCTTGCCGAGCTCGACGCCGCTGTGGCGCAGGATGTCGTACGCGGTCGTCACGTGGAAGAAGAAATTGGGCAGCACGAAATTCAGCAGGTACGACTCGCCGGTGAACTCGATCGGGCCGACGCGCATCTTCAGCACGATCTGGCGCGTCTCGCTGCCGTCGATCTGCGCGGCGTCGAAGCTTTTCAGGTAGTCGATCGTCTTCTGGATGCGTGCGTGCAGTTCGTCGAAGGTCTGCTCGACGTCCGGATAGCTCGGGATCTCGGCGCCGGCGAGGCGCGCGGCGCAGCCCTTGGCCGTGTCGGTCGCAATATAGACCTGGCGGACGAGCGGCAGCATGTCCGGATACAGGCGGGCGCCGACGAACACCGACGGATCGATCTGCTTTTCGGCCGCATGCGCCTGCGCCTTGCCGAGAATGTGCTGAAGATTGGTCAGGCCGCGGATCAGCACGGGCAGCGAAGCCTGGTACATCGAGATGGACATGGGGACGACTCCTTGAGGAAGAGGGCGGCCGCTACGCGGCGCGTCGTGCATTGCGGTATCGAAACCGCTGTCGACGCATCTTAGCGCGACCGCATGACCCGTGCGCGTCGTTGGCCGTTCGGCCGATGGCGCCGGCGGGCGGGCCGGTGCGTGCGCGGCGCCTTCTCGAGGTTCACTTCGCCGGGGTGGGCGAGGCCGACCGTACGGTTCAGGCTTTCGCGCGACACGTCGACGTCGAACGCGGTGTCGCTCCTGTCGATCACCGTCATGCACGCGCCCTGGATCGCAATGCTGTCGCCCAGCGCGACATCGGCGAGGTCGAGGCCGCCGGCCGGCACGGTCAGGCGCACGCCGGCGTCGGCCGACGCGCCGAGCGGCCGGATCGATTCGATGCGGCCGCGACAATTCCGGTGAACATCGCGACGATCCCGTTCAGTGCGCGGCGTCCGTCGGCGTGAAGCGCGCGAGGATCCGCAGATCGTCGCCGACCCGCTCGACCCCGTGGAACGACAGCCGCGTGCGCGCATCGAGGCTCGCCGGCGCGGCGAAGTCGAACATGCCGGCCGCATCGGCGCCCAGCAGGCTCGGTGCGAGATAGATGAGCAACTCGTCGACGCACTGCTCGCGCAGCAGCGAGCCGTTCAGCTTGTGGCCGGCCTCGACGTGCAGCTCGTTGACGCCGCGTGCGCCGAGCGCCGCCAGCATCGCGGGCAGGTCGACCTTGCCGTGCGCATTCGCGAGCGGCACGATTTCCGCGCCGCGCGCGTTCAGCACCTTCGCCCGCACTTCGCCGGCGGCGTCGAGCCGGCCGCAGAAGATCAGCAGCGGGGCGCCTTCGAGCAGTCGCGCGTCGAGCGGCAGGTCGAGGCGACTGTCGACCAGGATGCGCTGCGGCTGGCGCGGCGTGTCGATCCCGCGCACGGTCAGCAGCGGGTTGTCCTCGCGCACGGTGCCGATGCCGGTCAGGATCGCGCAGGCGCGCGCGCGCCACGCGTGCCCGTCGAGGCGCGCGGCCTCGCCGGTGATCCACTGGCTTTCGCCGGACGGCAGCGCGGTGCGGCCGTCGAGCGACGCGGCGGTCTTCATCCGCACCCACGGGCGGCCGCGTGTCATCCGCGACACGAAGCCGATGTTCAATTCGCCCGCTTCATGCGCGAGCAGCCCGCAGCGTACGTCGATGCCCGCATCGCGCAGCATCCCGAGGCCGCGCCCCGATACCTGCGGGTTCGGGTCTTCCATCGCGGCGACGACCTTCGCGACGCGCGCGTCGATCAGCGCGTTCGCGCACGGCGGCGTGCGGCCGAAATGGCTGCACGGTTCGAGCGTGACGTAGACGGTCGAGCCCGCGACGTCGTGGCCGCGTGCGCGCGCGTCCTTCAGTGCCTGGACCTCCGCGTGATCCTGGCCGGCCGGTTGCGTGAAGCCTTCGCCGATCACGTCGCCGTCCTTGACGATCACGCAGCCGACACGCGGGTTCGGTGCCGTCGTATACATGCCGCGCGCGGCGAGCGCGAGCGCACGCTGCATGTGGGCGAAATCGATATCCGAGAACATGCGCGCGGCCCCGGGTCAGGCAGCGAGTGCCGCGAAGGCGCGGCGCGCGGCCGCGAGCGTCGCGTCGATCACCGCGTCGTCGTGCGTGCTCGACACGAAGCCGGCCTCGTACGCGGACGGCGCGAAATACACGCCTTCGTCGAGCATCAGGTGGAAGAAGCGGTTGAAGCGCTCGGTGTCGCTCTTCGTGACTTCGGCGAAGCTGGTCGGCACGCGTTCGGCGAAATAGAGGCCGAACATCGCGCCGATCGAGTCGGCCGCGAACGGCACGCCGGCCGCACGCGCTTCGGCCGCGAGGCCGTCGGCGAGACGCTTCGTCTGCGCGGTGAGCGCGTCGTAGAAGCCCGGCGCCTGGATCAGCTGCAGCGTCTTCAGCCCTGCGGCGACCGCGATCGGGTTGCCCGACAGCGTGCCGGCCTGGTAGACGCCGCCGAGCGGCGCGAGGTGGGCCATGATGTCGCGGCGGCCGCCGAACGCGGCAGCCGGCATCCCGCCGCCGATCACCTTGCCGAGGCAGGTGAGGTCGGCCGCGATGCCGTAGTACGCCTGCGCGCCGCCGAGCGCGACGCGGAACCCGCACATCACCTCGTCGAAGATCAGCACGGCGCCGTGCTTCGTGCACAGTGCGCGCAGCGCGTTGAGGAATTCCGGCGTGCCGCGCACGAGGTTCATGTTGCCCGCGACCGGCTCGACGATCACGGCGGCGATCTCGTCGCCGAACGCGCCGAACGCTTCCTCGAGCGCGGCGACGTTGTTGTATTCGAGGACGGTCGTGTGCTTCGCGATGTCGGCGGGCACGCCGGCCGACGTCGGGTTGCCGAACGTCAGCAGGCCCGAGCCGGCCTTCACGAGCAGGCTGTCCGCGTGGCCGTGGTAGCAGCCCTCGAACTTGACGATCCGGCTGCGGCCCGTGAAGCCGCGCGCGAGGCGCAGCGCGCTCATCGTGGCCTCGGTGCCGCTCGACACCATCCGCACCTGCTCGATCGACGGCACGAGCTTGCAGATTTCCTCGGCGATCTCGATCTCGGCTTCGGTCGGCGCGCCGAACGAGAAGCCGTCGGCGAGCACGTTCTGCACGGCCGACAGCACTTCCGGATGGACGTGGCCGACGATCATCGGGCCCCACGAGCCGATGTAGTCGATGTACTGCTTGCCGTCGGCATCCCAGAAATACGGGCCTTGCGCGCGCGCGACGAAGCGCGGCGTGCCGCCGACCGAACGGAATGCGCGCACCGGCGAGTTGACGCCGCCGGGAATGGTCTTCTGGGCGCGTTCGAAGAGGATCTGATTGTTGGACATGAGCGAAACCTGCGAGAGAAGGGCGCGGGGGCATGTGCACGGGCCGCGGCGCCTGGGCGGAACGATCGTCCGATTGTACCGGAGACGCGCGCGGCGGGCCCGCGGCGCGGTCCGCGGCCTTTCGGCGCGTGCGGGGTTGCGCGCGCCGGGGCCGGAAAGGAGGGGCAGATGCGGCGCGGCGGCCGCTTCGGTTATCGCGGCGGTTTGCGCTTGCCGGTCAGCTCGGCCCAGCGCTTCTCGAGCGGGCCTTCGACCATCGGCTTGATCACGGTGCCGGAGCTTTGCGCATCCCAGGTCTGTACCGAGTACGGATGCACGCGCAGCGCGTCGCGCGGGATCACGACGTCCTGGTGCGCGTCGACCAGCCAGTCGTAGACGAAGTCGATGCACAGCCGGTAGCCGCGCTTCGTCGCCGGATCGGGTACCTCGTACGGCGCGCGCGTCACGTAGCCGGAGCCGAACACGCCCTTGGGCTCCTTCGCGACGCGGTGCAGGAACACGCGGTCGCCCGGCAGGATGCCGCGCGCGAAGCCGCAGCCCCACACGTCATGCACGGCCTCGCCGGCCTTCACGCGCGCGGCGACGTCGGGCAGTTCGGGCCACGGCCATTTCTTGGGGCTCCAGATCAACAGGAAAGCGGTCATCGGTTCGGTCGTGCGTCGAATTGAATGGGTCAGACAATAGGGGAGTGAGGCGCTGCAAGCTTAATCGAATCCCTGCTCGCGATCCCGCGCGGCGGGCACCGTGCCGGTGTATTTCCGCCGGTCGCGCGCCGGGCCGGCGGCACGAAAAAAAGTTGCGCGTACAATCATGGGCCCGAGCGCGTCGTTCGCGGCGCGGTCTCCCGTCTTCACCACCACGCGCGCCCCGATGCGCGCGGCGCTCCATTCCGGATACCCATGTCTCACGTCGTCCGGCGCCGGCCCGATGCCCGGCTGATCCTGTTGCTCGGCGCGCTCGCCGCCTGCGGGCCGATCGCTACCGACATGTACCTGCCGAGCCTGCCGTCGATCGCCGACGGCTTCTCCGTCAGCCCCGGCGCCGCGCAGCGCACGCTGACGAGCTTCATGGCCGGCTTTTCGGTCGGCATGCTGCTGTACGGCCCGCTGTCCGACACGTGGGGCCGCCGTCCCGTGCTGCTCGGCGGCATCGCGCTATTTACGCTCGCGAGCATCGGCTGCTTCGTATCGAACTCGATCGACATGCTGATCCTCGTGCGCTTCCTGCAGGCGCTCGGCGCCGGCGCGGCGTCGGTGCTGTCGCGTGCGATCGCGCGCGACGCGCACGAGCCGACCGACGCGGCGAAGGTGCTGTCGATGGTCGCGATCGTCACCGCGGTCGGGCCGCTGCTCGCGCCGCTGATCGGCGGGCAGATCCTGCGTTTCTCGGGCTGGCGCGGCGTGTTCGTCGTCCTGGCCGTGTTCGGCGCGGTGTGCGCGGCGACCGCGTACCTGCGCGTACCCGAAACCTGGCCGAAGGAGCGGCGCAAGAGCGCGGCCGTGCTCGCGTCGTTCGCGTCGTACGGGCGCATCCTGTCCGATCCCGTCGCATGGGGGCACATGCTGTGCGGCGGGATGGCGTTCGCGTCGATGTTCTCGTACATCACCGCGACGCCGTTCGTGTACATCGAGTATTTCCACGTGTCGCCGCAGCACTATGGGCTGCTGTTCGGCCTGAACGTGGTCGGCATCATGATCGGCAACTTCACGAACACGCGGCTGGTCGGCCGCGTCGGTTCGCTGCGCATCATCGCGGCCGCGTCGCTCGTGAGCTGCATCGCGTCGCTCGCGGTCGCGTTCGTCGCGCTGACGGGGTGGGGCGGGCTGTGGTCGATCGTCGTGTGCCTGTTCTTCGTCGTCGGCGTGGTCGGGATCCTGTCCGCGAACTGCACGACCGACCTGATGCACCGCTATCCGCACAACGCGGGCGCGTCGGCGGCGGTGTTCGGCGCGATGCAGCTTGCGCTCGGCGCGCTGGCGAGCGTCGCGATCGGCGCACTCGCGGACGGCACGCCGTTCGCGATGGGCGTGACGATCGGCGTGTCGGGCGTGCTGTGTTTCGCCGGACGCTACCTCGTGCTGCGCTGGCACGGCCGGCCGGTGAAAGCGGGCGCCTGACAAGGCAGCCGCGCCGCACAAAAAAAACGCCACCGGCGCATCGCGCGGTGGCGTTTTTCTTTGGGACGCGGGAAGCGGCTGACGCCGCGCGCGCATCAGTCCCGCGCGACGTCCTTCGCCGCCGGCGACGCGCCGTGGCTCAGCCAGTCGAGCACGTCGGCTGTCTCGTCGTCGCTCGCGCGCGCCTTCGCCTGGGCGACGGCCTCCGGCACCTCGCCGTTCGTCGACGCGCGACGGATCGCGACGCCGACCGCGAGGATGTCGATCATCAGCAGATGCAGGATCCGCGAGATCATCGACAGCTGCGATTCGCGCATCTCGATGTGGTCGGTTTCGAGCGCGACGGTCGCGCGCTTCGCGAGCGGCGTGTTGCTCGACGTGATCGCGATCACCTTCGCGCCGGCCTGCATCGCGACGTCGAGCACGCGCAGCAGCTCGGGCGCGCGTCCCGACTTCGACACCGCGACGATCACGTCGCCCTTGCCGAGCAGCGCGGCCGATGCGGCCTGCATGTACAGGTCGCCGTACGCGATCGTCGGGATTCCGAAGCGGAAGAACTTGTAGTGCGCGTCCTGCGCGACGATGTTCGAGTTGCCGAGCCCGTAGAACTCGATGCGCCGCGCGCCGTTCAGGATCTCGATCGCGTTCTCGACGTGCTCGAAGTTCAGGTGCTCGCGCAGCTGCAGGATCGCCGACACCGTGTTGTCGAGCACCTTCGCGCCGAAGTCGGTGGCCGTGTCGCCGAGATGCACCTGGCTGTGGCTCATCGGGATCGTGCCGGTGAGGCCGGTGGCGAGCTTCAGCTTGAAGTCCGACAAGCCCTGGCAGCCGAGCGAGCGGCAGAAGCGGATCACCGTCGGCTGGCTCACGTCGGCCTTGCGCGCGATGTCGACGATCGGATCGTTGATGATCGAGCGCGGATGGTTCAGCGCGAGATCGGCGACGCGGCGCTCGGCCGGCGTCAGCGCGTCGCGCATCTGGCGGATCCGTTCGAACACGGCCGACGACGCACCGCCCGAGCGGTTCGACAGCTGCTCCGCGAGGATCGCGGATACGCCGAGGAACGCCGGGTATTCGGCGGTGATCAGGTAGGTCGGGATGTTCTCGAGGTAGTGCGTGAAGCGGCCCTTCGCCTCGAAGCGCGCGCGGAACGACGAGCGCGTAAACAGCTCGCCGAGCTTCAGCGCGACGCCGCCGCCGATGTACACGCCGCCGAGCGCGCCGAGCGTCAGCGCGACGCTGCCCGCGAACGCGCCGAGAATCCCGCAGAAACATTCGACCGTCTCGAGCGCGAGCGCGTCGCCCGCATGCGCGCGCTCGACGATCTCGACCGTGTCGACGGTCGCGGCGACGCGCTTCTTGTCGCGCGCGGCGAGCGCGCGATAGATGATCTCCATGCCGGGGCCGGCGCACACGCGCTCGAACGATACGTGCGGAAACTTCTTGCGCGCATACTGCAGCACCAGATCCTCGCGCTCGTCCTGCGGCGCGAACGACGCGTGGCCGCCCTCGCTGCCGAGCGCGATCCAGCGGTCGTCGGCCGGAATCAGCCCCGACACGCCGAGCCCGGTGCCGGGCCCGAGCAGCCCGATCACGCTGTTCTGGCGGCGCGTGCCGCCGCCGACCTGCACGCGCTGCGCGTCGGTCAGGCCCGGCAGCGCCATCGCGAGCGCGGTGAAATCGTTGACGACGAGCAGCGTGTCGAAGCCGAGCGCGCGGCGCGTCGCCTCGATCGAGAAACTCCAGTCGTGGTTGGTCATCGTGACCTGGTCGCCGTCGACCGGGTTCGCGATCGCGATCGCCGCATGGTTCACGCGGTTGATCTTCACGTCCTTCAGATACTTGCGGATCCCGTCGGTGATCGTCGGATAGTCGGCGCCGGGATAGACGCGGATCTGCGTGATCTCGCCCGGGCCGGTTTCCAGCGCGAAACGCGCGTTGGTGCCGCCGACGTCCGCGAGCAGGCGCGGGCCGTCGGCATGCTGGCCCGCGACAACGGCCTTACTTTGCGCACCAGTAGACATCGAGCTGGGTCCCCTTGTCGTTGGCCAGTTGGGAAATCGCGTTCTTCTGCAGCGATGCGGCTGCGGCGTCGAGCACCGCGCGCTTGCGTTCGCCCGCGATCAGCAGGAACAGCCGGTCGACGCGCTTCAGCGCATCGAGCGAATAGCTCACGCGTGCATGGGGCGCGGCGCCCGGATGCACGGCGACGAAGCGTTCGCGCGTCGTGATCGCGTGGTTCCATTCGGGCGCGTCGGCGAAGATCGACGCGGTGTGGCCGTCCTCGCCCATGCCGAGCACCGCGACGGTCGGCACGCGGTAGTCGGCGTTCGCGTTCAGCGCGGCGACGTGCGCATCGAGCGTGCTGCGCGTGTCGACGAGCGGCAGGAAGCGGGCAGGGGCCGCTGCGTGTTGCAGCAGCGTGTCGCGCACGAGTTGCGCGTTGCTGGCCGCGTCGTCGTCCGGCACCCAGCGGTCGTCGACCAGCGTGACGTCGACGCCGGCCCAGTCGAGCGCCGCGTGCGACAGCGTGTGCAGGAACGGGCGCGGGCTCGTGCCGCCGGACACCGCGAGCGTCGGGCGCGCGGGGCCGGCGAGCGCGGCGCGCAGCGCATCGCCGACGGCGCGCGCGAGCGCTTCGCTTTGCGCTTCCTGGGTGTCGAAAGCGTGGATCTCGATCACATCTCCTCCGGACTGCTTTGTCTGTTCAAATCGTACGAATCGTGATGCACGTTGCCGCGTACGGTGGCGTACGCGGCAACGGTTTGTATCAGTTTTCTTCTTCGAGCCAGCAGGTGTCGTGCTGCGCGAGCATCGCGCTCGACGCGGCCGGCCCCCATGTACCCGCCGCATACGGCTTCGGCGGTTTCAGCGTGCGTGCCCATTCGTTCAGGATCGGCTCGACCCACTGCCAGGCGGCTTCCTGTTCGTCGCGACGCACGAACAGCGCGAGCCGGCCGTTGATCACGTCGAGCAGCAGGCGCTGGTACGCCTCCATCTGCCCTTCCTTGAAGAACTGGTCGAACGCGAGGTCGAGGTGCACGCTCGCGAGGTTCATCCCTTCGCCCGGCTGCTTGGCGAGGCAGTACAGGCGAATCGTCTCGTTCGGCTGCAGCCGGATCACGAGACGGTTCGCACCGGGACGCAACGCGGTGGGCCCGAGCGCCGAGTGCGGCACCGGGCGGAAGTTGACGACGATCTCCGCGACGCGATCGGCCAGCCGCTTGCCGGTGCGCAGGAAGAACGGCACGCCGGCCCAGCGCCAGTTCTCGATCTCGACCTTCAGCGCGACGAAGGTTTCGGTCTGGCTGTCGGGCTTCACGCCTGGCTCGGTCGCGTAGGCCGGCACCTGCGCGCCCTTGATCACGCCTGCATGATACTGGCCGCGCACGGCTACCTTGCCGATGTCGCGCGGATCGATCGGCTTCAGCGCGCGCAGCACGCGCAGCTTCTCGTCGCGCACCGAGTCGGAATCCATCGAGTGCGGCGGCTCCATCGCGACGATCGACAGCAACTGCAGCAGGTGGTTCTGCACCATGTCGCGCAGCGCGCCCGTATTGTCGTAGAAATCGCCGCGTGCCTCGACGCCGAGTTCCTCGGCGATCGTGATCTGGATGCTCTCGACCCATTCGCGGCGCCACAGCGGCTCGAACAGCGCATTGCCGAAGCGCAGCGCGAGCAGGTTCTGCACGGGTTCCTTGCCGAGGTAGTGGTCGATCCGGTAGATCTGGCCTTCCGCGAAGATCTCGCCGACCGCGTCGTTGATCGCATTCGACGACTTCAGGTCGTAGCCGAGCGGCTTCTCGAGCACGATGCGCGAGCCTTCGTTCAGGCCGACCGACGCGAGCGCCTTGCAGATCGGCACGAACAGCGACGGGCCCGTCGCGAGATAGAACACGCGGATGCCGGGCAGCGATGCGATCGCGTCGCGCAGCACGACGTAGTCTTCCGCACGGCCGAGGTCGAGCTTTACATACTCGATGCGATCGAGGAAGGACTTCCACGCGGTTTCGTCGAGCGCCTTGCCGGCGGCTTTCTCCGCGTGCGGCTTCACGTGCGTGTCGACCCACTCGAGATAACCCGCACGATCCGATTCGTGACGCGCCACAGCGACGATCCGGCCGCTCTCCGCCAGCATGTTCGCACGGTGCGCTTCGAACAGCGCGGGCAGGATCTTGCGCATCGACAGATCGCCGGTGCCGCCGAAAAGTACGAAGGTAAAGCTGGAATCGGTATGCATGTGTCTCCGCCGTGTTGGGGGTGCTGGGAAGCGATCCGTAGTGCGATAAAAATATTTTTGACACTGAATTGTAGTTTAACTACAATCCGCCGCAAGGGGTAGCACCTGGGTGAAGAAAAAAAGAAGTGCGGTCGATGAACTGCGCGAGCTTCGCCTTCGGGAACGCCTTGTGCCGAATGTTATCGGACATTGACGGCGCGCATCGTCCGCGCGCCGTTAGCCCCGGGCTCGCGCCGCAGCATCGCGGCGGGCCAGAAACACAAAGAGGAGACACGCCGTTGAATCTCGATTCACGCTTTCTGTAAGAGCCCGGCCGGTCATCGGCCCCGTACGCTGCATGCGTCCCGCGGCTCGATTTCCCCGTCGTTTATCAAGAAGCCGGTTTCCGGTCAGGGAACCTCACGAGTTGATTCAGTCTGGAGGAGATAAGTAATGAAAGTTCGCTCGATCATGGGCGCGCTCTGCGCGGCAGGTCTGATGGCTGGCGCCGTGGCGGCGCAGGCAGCCGAGAATGTAACGGTGCTGCACTGGTGGACCTCGGGTGGCGAGTCGAAGGCCGTCGGCGTGCTGAAGGACGACCTGCAGAAGCAGGGCTACGTGTGGAAGGACTTCGCGGTCGCGGGCGGCGCGGGCGCAGCGGCGATGACCGCGCTGAAGACCAAGGTGATCAGCGGCGACGCACCGTCGGCCGCGCAGATCAAGGGCCCGCTGATCCAGGACTGGGCCGACCAGGGCGTGCTCGTCAACGTCGATTCCGCTGCCGGCGACTGGAAGCAGAACCTGCCGCCGGAAATCGACAAGATCATCAAGTACAAGGGCCACACCGTCGCAGCGCCGTTCTCGGTGCACCGCGTGAACTGGCTGTACATCAACAAGGCCGCGCTCGACAAGGTCGGCGCGAAGGTGCCGACCACCTGGCCCGAATTCTTCGCGGTGGCCGACAAGCTGAAGGCCGCGGGTATCCAGCCGGTCGCGATGGGCGGCCAGCCGTGGCAGGACCTGACGCTGTGGGAAGACGTCGTGCTGTCGCAGGGCCCGGCGTTCTACAAGAAGGCGCTGGTCGACCTCGACCAGGCGACGCTGACGTCGCCGCAGATGCTGTCCGTGTTCGACACGGTGCGCAAGATCCAGGGTTACTTCGATACCGGTCGTAACGGCCGCGACTGGAACCTCGCGACCGCGATGGTCATCAACGGCAAGGCCGGCATGCAGTTCATGGGCGACTGGGCGAAGGGCGAGTTCGAGAACGCCGGCAAGAAGGCGGGCAAGGACTACGTCTGCGCGCCGGTGCCGGGCACCGCGAATTCGTACACGTTCAACGTCGACTCGTTCGTGTTCTTCCAGCAGAAGGGCGAGAAGAACGCGACGCCGGGCCAGCTCGCGCTCGCGAAGACGATCATGACGCCGGACTTCCAGGAACAGTTCAGCCTGCTGAAGGGCTCGGTGCCCGTGCGTCTCGGCGTGAAGATGGACAAGTTCGACGATTGCGCGAAGAAGTCGTACGCCGACGAGCAGACCGCGATCAAGTCGGGCGGCTTCGTGCCGTCGCTCGCACACGGCATGGCGCAAAGCGACGCGACCGCCGGCGCGATCACCGACGTCGTGACGAAGTTCATGAACTCGCAGCAGGATTCGAAGAGTGCGGTCGCCGCGCTCGCGAAGGCCGCGAAGGTCAAGTAACGCGCGCCAGGCGCCCGGCCGGAAACGCTTCATCGGCCGGGCGTTTTTGCATGTGCAGCAAACGGGCTCGCCCGCGGGCCCGTGTCGTACCCGGCGCCGGCCCGGCCTGCGTCGCCCTCGTTCCAGGAGTCGAATCAAGTGGCTGCCCCTCTTAGCGGAAACGGATCCGGCGCTGCCGCCGCACGGCGTACGTCGCCGATGTCGGCCTTCGCCGATCGCTGGATCCCGAAGCTCGTGCTCGCGCCGAGCGTCGCGATCGCCGTGGTGTTCATCTACGGCTTCATCCTGATTACCGGCTATCTGTCGCTGACCCGCTCGCGGCTGTTGCCCAACTACGAATTCGACGGCTTCGGCCGTTACACGGACCTGTTCCAGAACGACGTGTGGTGGACCTCCGCCGCGAACCTCGGCTGGTTCGGGATTCCGTTCATCGCGATCTGCGTGGGGCTCGGCCTGTTCCTCGCGATCCTGCTCGACCAGCGGATCCGCAACGAAGGCGCGCTGCGCGCGATCTTCCTGTACCCGATGGCGTTGTCGTTCATCGTGACCGGCACCGCATGGCAGTGGATCCTGAACCCGGGCCTCGGCCTCGAGAAGGTGATGCACGACTGGGGCTGGACGAGCTTCTCGTTCGGCTGGCTCGACGATCCGGACAAGGCGATCTTCTGCGTGGTGATCGCGGCCGTGTGGCAGTCGACCGGCTTCGTGATGGCGCTGTTCCTCGCGGGGCTGCGCGGCGTCGACGCCGAGATCTTCAAGGCCGCGCAGGTGGACGGCGCGACGCTGCCGACCATCTACCGCAAGATCGTGATCCCGAGCATGCGCCCGGTGTTCTTCTCGGTGCTGCTGATCCTCTGCCACATCACGATCAAGACCTTCGACCTCGTCGTCGCGCTGACGGCGGGCGGGCCGGGCACGTCGTCGTCGCTGCCGGCCATGTTCATGTACACGTTTTCGTTCAACCGCGGCCAGCTCGGGCTCGGCGCGGCATCCTCGGTGATGATGCTCGCGACCGTGGTCGCGGTGCTGGTGCCGCTGATGTATATGGAATCGAGGAGCACCCGCAATGCAGCCTAAGATGACGATCAGCCGGGCAGTGATCTACGCGGCACTGATCCTGTTCGCGCTGTATTTCCTGTTCCCGATCTACGTGATGCTGTCGACGTCGTTCAAGGATCTCGACCAGCTGCGCACCGGCAACCTGCTGACGCCGCCCACCACGTGGACCGTCGACCCGTGGGTGAAGGCGTGGAGCGGCGCCTGTACCGGCGTGCGCTGCGACGGCATGAAGCCGTTCTTCCTGAACTCGCTGCAGATGGTGATCCCGGCCGTGCTGATCTCGTCGCTGATCGGCGCGTTCAACGGCTACGTGCTCACGCACTGGCGCTTTCGCGGCGCCGACGCGCTGTTCACGATGATGCTGGTCGGCTGCTTCATCCCGTTCCAGGTGATCCTGCTGCCGATGGCGCGCCTGCAGGGGATGCTGGGCCTCGCGAACACGATTCCGGGCCTCGTGTTCGTGCACGTCGTGTACGGGATCGCGTTCACGACGATGTTCTTCCGCAACTTCTACGTGAGCGTGCCGGCCGAACTCGTGAAGGCCGCGCGCATCGACGGCGCCGGCTTCTTCACGATCTTCACGAAGATCCTGCTGCCGGTGTCGCTGCCGATCTTCATGGTGTGCCTGATCTGGCAGTTCACGCAGATCTGGAACGACTTCCTGTTCGGGATCGTGTTCTCCGGCGTCGATTCGATGCCGATCACGGTTGCGCTGAACAACCTCGTCAACACGTCGACGGGCGTGAAGGAGTACAACGTCGACATGGCCGGCGCGATCATCGCCGCGCTGCCGACGCTGCTCGTCTACATCGTCGCCGGCCGCTATTTCGTGCGCGGGCTGACGGCGGGCGCGGTGAAGGGGTAAGCGCGGCTTCATCCGATACGACGAACCGGCCGCGCCTCGCGCGCGGCGCATCGAAACGAACCCGACGCGGTGCCGGAGTGCGCCGCGCGAGACGAGACAGAGGATTCACAGCATGGCAAGCCTTTCCATCCGTGACGTGTACAAGACCTACCCGAACGGGGTGCCGGTCCTGAAGGGTGTCGACATCGAGATCGAGGACGGACAGTTCCTGATCCTGGTCGGCGGTTCGGGCTGCGGGAAATCGACGCTGCTCAACATGATCGCCGGGCTCGAGACGGTCACGAGCGGCGAGATCTGCATCGACGGCAAGGTCGTCAACGACCTGTCGCCGAAGGATCGCGACATCGCGATGGTGTTCCAGTCGTACGCGCTGTACCCGTCGATGACGGTGCGCGAGAACATCTCGTTCGGCCTGAACATCCGCAAGGTGCCGAAGAGCGAACAGCAGCAGATCGTCGACCGCGTGTCGCAGATGCTGCAGATCCAGCACCTGCTCGACCGCAAGCCGGGCCAGCTGTCCGGCGGCCAGCGCCAGCGTGTCGCGATGGGCCGCGCGCTCGCGCGCGATCCGTCGCTGTTCCTGTTCGACGAGCCGCTGTCGAACCTCGACGCGAAGCTGCGTATCGAGATGCGCGCGGAAATCAAGCTGCTGCACCAGCGCCTCGGCACGACGATCGTCTACGTGACGCACGACCAGATCGAGGCGATGACGCTCGGCGACCGGATCGCGGTGATGAAGGACGGCGTGGTCCAGCAGTTCGGCGCGCCGCAGGAGATCTACGATTCGCCGTCGAATCTGTTCGTCGCGGGCTTCATCGGCGCGCCGCCGATGAACTTCATCAACGGCAAGCTGGTCGAGCAGGGCAGCGGGATCGCGCTCGAGATCGATACGGGCCTCGCGCGTAGCGCGCTGAACCTGCCGTTCGACGCGAAGCGGATGAACGGCCACGTCGGCCGCGAGGTGATCCTCGGGCTGCGTCCGGAGCGCATCACCGATGCGCGCAACGCGCACCACGGCGAGGCGTCGAAGCTGCAGCCGATCGACGTGCGCGTCGACGTGACCGAGCCGACCGGGCCGGACACGCACGTGTTCGCACAGGTGAACGGCAAGCGGATCGTGAGCCGCGTGCATCCGGCCGCGAACCCGCAGCCGGGGCAGACGCAGTCGCTGCTGTTCGACGTGTCGAAGGCCGTGCTGTTCGATCCGGCTTCGGAAGAGCGGATCGCGTGACGCAGCGTTCGCGCTGAATGAAGAAGGGGGCCGTCTCGACGTGAGCGGCCCCTTTTGTTTCTGGCGATGCGTCCGGCGTTGCGGCGGCGCTCAGTGCGGCAGCCGCACGTCGAACTTGAAGGTCGCGAGCCGAGCGACGAGGATGAATCCGGTCGCGAGCAGCACGCTGTACACGGAATCGAACTGCAGCCACACGAGCAGCAGGTAGAACCAGCAGCCGACGAACGCGCAGGTCGCGTACGGCCTCGAATCGCGCAGGATCAGCGGGATGTCGTTGCACAGCACGTCGCGGATGATCCCGCCGACCACGCCGGTAATCACGCCCATCATCACCGCGATGAAGCGCGGCATCTCGGCATCGAGCGCGATCGCCGTGCCCGAGATGCTGAAGATCCCGAGCCCGATCGCATCGGCGACGAGCAGCAGCCGCTCGGCCGACAGCCGCGACAGCATGCGCAGCACGAACGGCGCGAACAGCGCGAGCACGAAGATCGCGATCACGTAGTCGTCGTGCACGACCCAGTAGAACGGTCGGCGCTCGAGCAGGATGTCGCGCAGCGTGCCGCCGCCGAACGCGGTGGCGAGCGCGACGACGAACGTGCCGACCGAATCGAGACGGTTCTTGCGCGCCTCGATGAAGCCCGAGATCGCAAAGGCCAGCGTGGCGATCGCCTCCAGTATCGCGATCGCGAGCGTCAGCCTAGGATGCGGCACGCGGCCCCCGGTCGGCGGGTGCCGCGAACGGCTGCAGCAGGACCAGCACCGCGCCCGCGCCGCCGTCGTGGCCGCGCGCCTCGCAGAACGCGATCACTTCCTCCTTCTGCACGAGCCACGCGCGCACCTTGCCCTTCAGCACGGGTTCCTTGCCGATCGAGCCGAGCCCCTTGCCGTGGATCACGCGCAGGCAGCGCAGCCCTTTCTTGCCGGCTTCGCGGATGAACTCGGCGAGCGCGTCGCGCGCCTCGTCGCGCCGCATCCCGTGCAGGTCGATCTGCGCCTGCACGATCCACGCGCCGCTCCTCAGCTTGCGCACGACGTCGCGGCTGATGCCGGGGCGGTGGTAATACAGCGAGTCGTCGCTGTCGAGCAGCGTCTCGGGATCGAATTCGTCGGACAGCGTCGCGTTCAGCACGGCTTCCTCGTCGCGCTGCGTCTGCTTCGGCACCGGGTCGGGCGGCGTGCGGCCGGCGGCCGCGCGCGGCGGGGCATTGAGCGGCTGGATCGCGCCGATCTCGTTGCGGAACAGGTTCGCGTCGGCTTCCGCCTTGCGCTCGGCCTTGGCCGTTTCGACGCGTTGGCGTTCGCGGCGATCGGCTTCGCCTTGCAGCGACTTGCGCAACGCGCCGAGGCCCGCGAGCCCCTGGCCGCGCAATGCGGCGGGATCGGGCGCGGGCGCCGGCGCGACGGGCGCGGGGTTCGCGGGACGGGCGGCGATCTGCCGCTTCGCGGGATCGCTCGGATGGGGCTGGTTCTTCGCCATGATTCGGTACGCAGGGCAGGCGCGTTCGGGCGCGCGGGCAAAAAAAAGCCGCTGCACGGCGGCAGCGGCTTTCCGGTCGAGCCCGCTTCGCGGCAGCGGACGCCATTGTAGCGCCCGGCGCGAGCGGTCTCGCGGCTTACTTCTTGTCGTGCAGGCTTTCGAGGTAGCGCTGCGCGTCGAGCGCGGCCATGCAGCCCGTGCCCGCGCTGGTGATTGCCTGGCGGTACACGTTGTCCTGCACGTCGCCGGCGGCGAACACGCCCGGCACGCTCGTCGACGTCGCGTTGCCGTGCAGGCCGCTCTTCGTCAGGATGTAGCCGTCCTTCATCTCGAGCTGGCCCTGGAACAGGTCGGTGTTCGGCTTGTGGCCGATCGCGACGAACACGCCCTGCACGCTGAGGTCTTCCGTCGCACCGGTCTTCACGTTCTTGATGCGCAGGCCCGTGACGCCCGAATCCTCGCCCGTCACTTCGTCGAGCACGTGATCCCACTTGATCACGACGGCGCCTTCCTTTTCCTTTTCCAGCAGGCGGTCGATCAGGATCGGCTCCGCGCGGAACTTGTCGCGGCGATGGATCACCGTGACCTTCTTCGCGATGCCCGTCAGGTAGAGCGCTTCCTCGACGGCCGTGTTGCCGCCGCCGATCACCGCGACTTCCTGGCCGCGATAGAAGAAGCCGTCGCAGGTCGCGCAGGCCGACACGCCCTTGCCCATGAAGTGTTCTTCGGACGGCAGGCCGAGATACTGCGCGGACGCGCCGGTCGCGATGATCAGCGAGTCGCACGTGTATTCGCCCGAGTCGCCGATCAGGCGGATCGGCTGCTCGTGCAGCTTCGCGGTGTGGATGTGGTCGAACACGATTTCGGTGTTGAAGCGCTCGGCGTGCTCGAGGAAGCGCGCCATCAGCTCCGGACCCTGCACGCCTTTCGCGTCGGCCGGCCAGTTTTCGACGTCGGTCGTGGTCATCAGCTGGCCGCCCTGCGCGATGCCGGTGATCAGCACCGGGGACAGGTTGGCACGTGCCGCGTAGACGGCAGCCGTGTAGCCGGCGGGGCCGGAACCGAGAATCAGGACTTTGGCGTGTTTGGGCGTGGACATGTGCGAATCCGTAAAAGTCGGCTGCGGCGGGCGGGGTAGGGCTCGCCGTACGATCCGGGTTGACCGGGATGCCGTCATAGATGGGTATCAGACGCGCATTATAAAGGCCCCGTTGCTGCGTTGCCGAACGAGAGTTTCAATCGCGGCGATAGTGTCTCGCGGCGCAACGGTCGCGCATGTGGGGCTGGCGGGGCGTGGCACCCGCCCGGGGCGGCGCGGCTGCGGGCGGGCGGCCGGACCGCGCACCGGAGTGAAAGGCAGAAAGGGCCGCCGCGGAGAGCATGCGCCGCGCCGGCCGTACCCCGGCCCCGTTATGTAACCGTCATTTACACTTGGCGGCCCGGTGCAGCGCTTACAATATGCGGGATCGAACGACAGGCGGGCGCGCAGCCCGTCCTCTTTATACGGATTCATGGCAAAAGCTCCTTATTCCGCCCAGGCACAGGCGTTGCCGCACCGGATGTCGAAGCTCCTCACGGAGATCCGCTGGATTCTCCAGGTCGCGCTCTGCGCATTTCTGGTGATGGCCCTGCTGAGCTACAGCCGGCGCGATCCGAGCTGGACGCACGCCGCCCAGGTGGACCACATCTCGAACTGGGCCGGCCGCGTCGGCGCCTGGACAGCCGACATCATCCTGCTGCTGTTCGGCCTGTCGGCCTACTGGCTGATCGTGCCGCTCGCGCGGCGCATCGCCGTCAACTACCGCCGCATCACGCGTCACGAGGCGGTCGTGGACGAACCCGAGCGGCCGATCGGCTGGCTCACCGAAATCTTCGCGTTCGTGCTCGTCGTGCTGGCGTGCGACGGCATCGAGGCGCTGCGCATGTGGTCGCTGAAGGTGCAGTTGCCGCGCGCGCCGGGCGGCGTGATCGGCGAGGCCGTGGCGGGCGCAATGTCGCACGCGTTCGGCTTCACCGGCGGCACGCTGCTGCTGCTGATCCTGCTCGCGATCGGCCTGTCGCTGTATTTCCGCTTCTCGTGGCTGTCGGTCGCCGAGCGCGTCGGCGGTGCGATCCTGTCCGCCGTCAATGTCGCGAAGCTGCGCCGCGAGGCCGAGCGCGACCGCAAGCTCGGCGAGGCCGCGGCCGTGCGCCGCGAAGGCAAGGTCGAAGAGGAACGCGTGCGCATCGAGGATCACGAGCCCGTGACGATCGTGCCGCCGGTCGTCACGCCGGCGAAGTCCGAGCGCGTCGAGCGCGAGCGCCAGGTGCCGCTCTTCACCGACCTGCCGGGCGATTCGACGCTGCCGCCGGTGTCGCTGCTCGACCCCGCGCCGAAGGCGCAGGAGGCGATTTCGGCCGATACCCTCGAATTCACGTCGCGCCTGATCGAGAAGAAGCTGAAGGATTTCGGCGTCGAGGCGAGCGTCGTGGCCGCGTATCCGGGCCCGGTCGTCACGCGCTACGAGATCGAGCCGGCCACCGGCGTGAAGGGCAGCCAGATCGTCAATCTCGCGAAGGATCTCGCGCGCTCGCTGTCGCTCGTGTCGATCCGCGTCGTCGAGACGATTCCCGGCAAGAACTACATGGCGCTCGAACTGCCGAACCAGCGCCGCCAGACGGTGCACCTGTCCGAAATCATCGGTTCCGAAGTGTACGCGGCCGCATCGTCGGCGCTCACGCTCAGCCTCGGCAAGGACATCGGCGGCAAGCCGGTGTGCGCGGATCTCGCGAAGATGCCGCACCTGCTGGTCGCCGGTACGACTGGCTCGGGCAAGTCGGTCGGGATCAACGCGATGATCCTGTCGCTGCTGTATAAAGCGACCGCCGAGCAGGTGCGCCTGATCCTGATCGATCCGAAGATGCTCGAAATGAGCGTCTACGAAGGCATTCCGCACCTGCTGTGCCCGGTCGTCACCGACATGCGCCAGGCCGGCCACGCGCTGAACTGGACGGTCGCGGAGATGGAGCGCCGCTACAAGCTGATGAGCAAGCTCGGCGTGCGCAACCTCGCGGGCTACAACAACAAGATCGACGAGGCCGCGAAGCGCGAGGAGAAACTGCCGAACCCGTTCAGCCTGACGCCGGAAGATCCCGAGCCGCTCGGCCGCCTGCCGAACATCGTCGTGGTGATCGACGAGCTGGCCGACCTGATGATGGTCGTCGGCAAGAAGGTCGAGGAACTGATTGCACGGATCGCGCAGAAGGCACGCGCGGCCGGCATCCACCTGATCCTCGCGACGCAGCGTCCGTCGGTCGACGTGATCACGGGCCTCATCAAGGCGAACGTGCCGACCCGGATCGCATTCCAGGTGTCGTCGAAGATCGACTCGCGCACGATTCTCGACCAGATGGGCGCCGAATCGCTGCTCGGGATGGGCGACATGCTGTACCTGCCGCCGGGCAGCGGGCTGCCGGTGCGCGTGCACGGCGCGTTCGTCGCCGACGACGAAGTGCACCGCGTCGTCGAGAAGCTCAAGGAGCAGGGCGAGCCGAACTATGTCGAAGGGCTGCTCGAGGGCGGCACCGCCGACGGCGACGAGGGCTCGGCCGGCGCGGGAACCGGCGAAGGCGGCGGCGAGTCTGATCCGCTGTACGACCAGGCGGTCGAGATCGTCATCAAGAACCGCCGCGCGTCGATCTCGCTCGTGCAGCGGCACCTGCGGATCGGCTATAACCGCGCGGCGCGGCTGCTCGAGCAGATGGAGCAGTCGGGGCTCGTGTCGGCGATGTCGTCGAGCGGCAACCGCGAAATTCTTGTGCCGGCGCGCGACGCGGAATGAGTCCGCGGCGTTCGCGGCGCCGGCCACCCAGGGAGAAAACCGCAATATGCAGCAACATTCGTTCGCAATGTCCCTTCGTTCGACGCGGCGCTGGCTCGGCGCGGCGCTCGCCGGCGCATCGCTGATGCTCGCGGCGACGCACGCGTTCGCGGGCGGCACCGAGCAACTGAAGGCGTTCGTGTCGCAGGTGCGTTCGGCGAAGGGCGACTTCACGCAGCAGATCGTCAAGGCACCGTCGAAGGGCGCGAGCGCCGCGCAGGCCGTGCCGAAGCCCACCGACAATTCGAGCGGCACGTTCGTGTTCGCGCGCCCGGGCAAGTTCATCTGGACGTACCAGAAGCCGTACCAGCAGGTGCTGCAGGCCGACGGCGAGAAGCTCTACGTGTATGACCGCGACCTGAACCAGGTGACCGAGCGCAAGCTGAACGGCGCGCTGGGCGCGAGCCCGGCCGCGATCCTGTTCGGCAGCAACGATCTCGACAAGAGCTACACGCTGCGCGATGCCGGCGAGAAGGGCGGCATCGAGTGGCTCGAGATGCTGCCGAAGGCGCAGGATACGCAGTTCCAGCGGATCGGCATCGGCTTTCGCAACGGCACGCTCGCCGCGATGGAGCTGCACGACGTGTTCGGCAACGTCACGCTGCTGACGTTTACGAACATCCAGACGAATCCGCCGCTGAAGGGCGATACGTTCAAGTTCGTCGTGCCGAAGGGCGCCGACGTGATTACCGGCTGACCGGCGCCGCACGCCGCTTTTTCGCAACGGGCCTGCCGGCGACGGCAGGCCCGTGTTGTTTTCGGGCGCGGGCACCGTGCGCGGGCACCAGGCGCGGGCACCGGGCACGGGCAGCAGGCACGGGCAGCAGGCACGGGCAGCAGGCACGGGCAGCAGGCACGGCGGTGCCGTCGCGCGGCTGTCATAATGTCGAGTCCGGCGGCCGGTTCGGCCGCGACCGTTTGATGTGGAGCGAGGGTTCATGTCCGATCTGTTTCAAGTCGAGCCGCGCCGCCCGCTCGCCGAGGCGCTGCGGCCGAAGACGCTCGCCGAGGTGATCGGCCAGACGCATTTGCTGGGCGAAGGCAAGCCGCTGCGGCTCGCGTTCGAATCGGGCAAGCCGCATTCGATGATCCTGTGGGGGCCGCCCGGCGTCGGCAAGACGACGCTCGCGCGGCTCACCGCGCTCGCGTTCGACTGCGAGTTCATCGCGCTGTCCGCGGTGCTCGGCGGCGTGAAGGACATCCGCGAGTCGATGGAGCAGGCGAAGGACACGCTGAACCGCACCGGCCGCCACACGATCCTGTTCGTCGACGAGATCCACCGCTTCAACAAGGGGCAGCAGGACGCGTTGCTGCCGTTCGTCGAGTCGGGGCTCGTGACCTTCATCGGCGCCACGACCGAGAACCCGAGCTTCGAGGTCAATTCGGCGTTGCTGTCGCGTGCGCAGGTGTACGTGCTGAAGTCGCTGGACGACGACGAAATGCGCCAGTTGCTGAAGCGCGCACAGGAAATCGCGCTCGACGGCCTCGCGTTCGACGACAAGGCGATCGAAACGCTGGTCGGTTATGCGGACGGCGACGCGCGGCGCTTCCTGAACCTGCTCGAGCAGGCGCAGACGGCGGCCACGTCGGCCGGCGTCGCGACGATCGACGCCGATTTCGTCAGCAGCGCGATGACGCTGAACGCGCGGCGCTTCGACAAGGGCGGCGACAACTTCTACGACCAGATCTCGGCGCTGCACAAGTCGGTGCGCGGTTCGAGCCCGGACGGTGCGCTGTACTGGTTCTGCCGGATGATCGACGGCGGCGCGGATCCGAAGTACCTCGCGCGGCGGATCGTGCGGATGGCGTGGGAAGACATCGGCCTGGCCGACCCGCGCGCGCTGCAGGTGGCGAACGACGCGGCCGAAACCTACGAGCGGCTCGGCTCGCCGGAAGGCGAGCTCGCGCTCGGGCAGGCGGTGATCTATCTCGCGTGCGCGGCGAAGAGCAACGCGGGTTACAACGCGTTCAACCAGGCGATGGCGTTCGTGAAGCAGGACAAGTCGCGCGAGGTGCCCGTGCACCTGCGCAACGCACCGACCAGGCTGATGAAGGAACTCGGCTACGGTCACGCGTATCGCTACGCGCACGACGAGCCGAATGCGTATGCGGCCGGCGAGACGTACCTGCCGGACGGGATGCGCGAACCGCGCTGGTACAAGCCGGTGCCGCGCGGGCTCGAATCGAAGATCGCCGACAAGCTCGCGTGGCTGCGCGAACTCGATCGCGAAGCCGGCAAGAAGGACTGACGGCGCGGCCCGGGCCGGCCGGCGTGGTCGTGGCTCGCGTCAGCGCTTGCGTGCCGGCTGCTTCTTCCAGTAGTCGAACGGCTCCTGATGGCATTCGATGTCGAGTTCGGCGATGCGCGTGTGCAGGCTCGACTGCGCGTCGGCGATCGCGAGGTTGTAGATCACCGGGCCGATCTCCTCGACGAAGAAGTGCAGCAGCGCGCCGGCCTGGATATTGCCGATCGGCTCGTCCATGTTTTCTGTGAAATAGCGTTGCAGTGACGCGATCGCGCGGTCGCGTATTTCCTTGTCCAGTTCGATGGCCATCGGGTTCCTTGGGGTGCTGTGACGTGGGGCGGGCGCCTCGCTCGATGCGCTGCCGCCGGCCCGCGCGGGCGTTTCGCGATCCGCGGCGCTTCGATGCCGTGCGATTTCGCGGGTGACGACGGGCAGGCCGGCAACGCGATACTGCCATGGCCGTCGCGCCACGGTCATCGCCCGTTTGCAGCATAGTCCGTCCGTCCAGTGCCTTGGCGGCCCTGCGGTGCGTTAGAATTCCCGTCTTACACAACGATTTTCCAAGTCCTCCCATGCTCGACATCCAGTTGCTGCGCAAAGACCTCGACGGCGTCGCGAAGCGCCTCGCCGATCGCGGCTACACCCTCGACATCGCCGCGTTCTCCGCCCTCGAAGCGGAACGCCGCGCGATCCAGACCCGCACCGAAGAGCTCCAGGCGCGCCGCAACAGCCTGTCGAAGCAGATCGGTGCGATGAAGGGGAAGGGCGAGGACACATCGGCCGTGATGGCCGAGGTCGGCGGGATCGGCGACGAAATGAAGGCGGGGGAAGCCAAGCTCGGCGACATCCAGGCGCGCCTGTCCGACCTGATGCTCGGTATGCCGAACGTCGCGCATGAAAGCGTGCCGGTCGGCAAGGACGAAGCCGACAACGTCGAGGTGCGCCGCTGGGGCACGCCGCGCCAGTTCGACTTCGAGGTGAAGGATCACGTCGACGTCGGCACGCCGCTCGGCCTCGATTTCGAGACCGGCGCAAAGCTCGCCGGCGCGCGCTTCACGATGCTGCGCGGCTCGATCGCGCGCCTGCACCGCGCGCTCGCGCAGTTCATGATCGACACGCACACGCAGCAGCACGGCTACACCGAAGCCTATACGCCGTACATCGTGAACCCCGAGATCCTGTACGGTACCGGCCAGCTGCCGAAGTTCGCGGACGACATGTTCCGCGTCGAGAAGGGCGGCGAGGAGAACAAGGTCACGCAATACCTGATCTCCACGTCGGAAATCTCGCTGACGAACACCGTGCGCGAGTCGATCGTCGAAGGCTCCGCGCTGCCGATCAAGCTGACCGCGCATTCGCCATGCTTCCGCTCGGAAGCCGGTTCGTATGGCCGCGACACGCGCGGGATGATCCGCCAGCACCAGTTCGACAAGGTCGAGATGGTGCAGGTCGTCGCGCCGGATGCGTCGTACGCGGCGCTCGACGAGATGGTCGGCCATGCGGAAGCGATCCTGCAGAAGCTCGGCCTGCCGTACCGCGTGATCACGCTGTGCACGGGCGACATGGGCTTCTCGGCCGCGAAGACGTTCGACCTCGAAGTGTGGCTGCCTGCGCAGAACACCTATCGCGAGATCTCGAGTTGCTCGAATACCGAGGCGTTCCAGGCGCGCCGGATGCAGGCGCGTTTCCGCAACGCACAGGGCAAGCCGGAACTCGTGCATACGCTCAACGGTTCGGGCCTTGCGGTCGGCCGCACGCTCGTCGCTGTGCTGGAGAACTACCAGAACGCGGACGGCTCGGTCACGGTGCCGGAAGTGCTGCGTCCGTACATGGGCGGCATCGAGCGTATCGACGCGCCGGCACAGGCGTCGTAACGTCGCGCTCCGGCGATCGCTTCAATCCCTCGCAAAAAAATTTGCAAAAAGGGCTTGTGAGATTCGAAGAGATCGTTCTATAATCTTTTCTTTCGCGGAAACGACCAAACGCGAAATGCAGTAAAGCAGCAAGGAAGGAGAGGTGGCAGAGTGGTCGAATGTACCTGACTCGAAATCAGGCGTACGGTTTCCCCGTACCGTGGGTTCGAATCCCACCCTCTCCGCCAAAATACGAAGCCCCTTGATCCGGAAGGATCAAGGGGTTTTTCGTTTTGGGCTTGCCCAATCGTGTGTCTCAAGGCGTGGCGGCGGCAACAGCATCGACCGTCGATGCATCGGAATGTGCCGATGCGATAGCGACCGTGTCCCATACGTCTTGCTGCGCAGTGGGCAGCGTCGGCAGTCCAGCCTGTCCGGATCGCGGGGCGCGTGCTCGTCCTGTCCTTGCCGCTTTCTTCAGCTTTAAGCCCGCGCTTGCTGCGCCGTTAACACGGGGCGGCCGGCGCTCATGCCGGACTGCACCGTTCCCGTCGATCCAAGGTCCCATGAAGCTGAGCTACAAGATTCCCCTCGCATTTGCCGTTGCGCTGCTGCTGATGTTCGGCGGCGCGCTGTACGGCATCCATATTCTCAATCGGTCGATCGATACGTTTGCCGACGACGTGCAGACGAACGTCGGCGACGAACGGCTCGTGTCGGCCACGCTCGTGCAGTTCAAGCTGCAAGTGCAGGAATGGAAAGACACGCTGTTGCGCGGCAAGCAGCCCGCGAAGCTCGACCAGTACTGGCAGGCGTTCCAGACGCGCGAGCACACGGTCGATACGCTCGCCGCGCAGCTCGTTCATCAGTTGCCGCCCGGCGAGAGCCGCTCGCTCGTCGAGCAGTTCATGCGTGCGCACACGGCGATGGGCGAGGGTTACCGGCGCGGGTTCGACGCATTCAAGGCGGCCGGCTTCGAGCCGTCGGCCGGCGATGCCGCCGTGGCGGGCGTCGACCGCGAACCCGCGGTGCTGCTGGAGCGGGCCGCGAAGTCGATTGCCGACGAGAGTGCCGCCGTGTCGGCGCAGGCGAGCCGCGATGCGCAGCACGCCACTGTCGCGAGCCTCGTGCTGATGCTGGTCGTGCTCGGCGTCGCGATGGTCGGTGCGTTCCTGTTCAGCCGCGCGATCCTGCGTCCGCTCGACCGCGCGGTCGCATGCGCGCAGGCCGTCGCCGAGGGCGACCTGACGCGCGACGTCGACGCGGCCGGCCGCGACGAGATCGCCGACCTGCTGCGCGCGTTGCGGACGATGCAGGCGAGCCTGTCGGGCGTCGTGCTCGAAGTGCGTACGCACGCCGAAGCCGTCGCGACGGCGAGCGCACAGATCGCGTCGGGCAATCATGATCTGTCGGCGCGTACCGAGGCACAGGCCGCGTCGCTCGAGGAGACGGCCGCCAGCATGACCGAACTCACGGGCATCGTCCGCCAGTCGGCCGAGCACGCGCAGCACGCGGCGCAGCTGGCGCGCGACGCATCGACGATCGCGGCGGCCGGCGGCGGCGTGATGTCGGATGCCGTCGGTACGATGAACGGCATCGCCGACAGCTCGGCGAAGGTCGGCGAGATCATCGCGGTGATCGACGGCATTGCGTTCCAGACCAACATCCTCGCGCTGAACGCAGCGGTCGAGGCGGCGCGCGCGGGCGAGCAGGGGCGCGGCTTCGCGGTCGTCGCGGCGGAAGTGCGTACGCTCGCGCAGCGCAGCGCCGCCGCCGCGAAGGAGATCAAGGGGCTCATCGAGCAGTCGACGCGGCGGGTCGACGAAGGCGCCGTGCTGATCGGCCAGGCGGGCGAGTCGATTCACGAGATCGTCGGCGCGGTGCAGCGCGTCACGACGATCGTCGGCGAGATCTCGTCCGCGTCGCAGGAGCAGAGCGGCGGCATCCAGCAGGTGAACATCGCGGTCACGCAGATGGACGAAGCGACGCAGCGCAACGCGGCGCTCGTCGAGCAGGCATCGGCCGCGACGCAGGCACTCGCCGAGCAGGCGAGCGCGCTGCGGCATGCGGTTGCCGTGTTCAGGTTGCCGGAAATGGCGTGACGGGGGCGCCGTCGTGCCCGGCTCGAACGAAGCCGGGGGCCGGCGCGGCATCGGCTGTCGGCGGTACGCGCCGACGCCAAGCCACCAGCGGCCCGGCCCCCGCGATCAAGCCGTGGCCGGATATTGCGCGAGCACCCGGGCGCGGATCGACGGCTTGATGTTCGATTGCGCCATGTTGCCGCCGTAGTGCGCGACCACCCGCGGATTCATCACGCGATACCAGAGCGGCGGCACGTACGCGAACAGGATCATCGTCGCGTAGCCGGCCGGCAGTTGCGGCGAATCGTCGAAGTGGCGCAGCGCCTGGTACGAGCGCGTCGGATTCGCGTGATGGTCGGCGTGCCGCTGCAACTGGTACAGGAACAGGTTGGTGACGACGTGATTGCTGTTCCACGAATGTTGCGGCGTGCAGCGTTCGTAGCGGCCGTTCGGCAGCTTGCGGCGGCCGAGCCCGTAGTGCTCGACGTAGTTCACGACTTCGAGCAGCGACGCGCCGTAGACGGCCTGGATCACGAGGAACGGGATCACGACCTTGCCGGCCATCGCGATCGCGATGCCCCACACGACGACGGTCATCGCCCATGCGTGCAGCACCTCGTTGCGCCAGGTCCACGGCGAATGCCCGAGGCGTTCGAGGCGGGCCTTCTCGAGCCGCCAAGCGGAGCGGATGCTGCCGGTCACGGTGCGCGGCAGGAAGGCCCAGAACGATTCGCCGTAGCGCGCGCTCGCCGGATCCTCGGCCGTCGCGACACGTACATGGTGGCCGCGATTGTGCTCGACGTAGAAATGGCCGTATGCGACCGGCGCGAGCGTGATCTTCGCGAGCCAGCGCTCGAAGCGGTCGGTCTTGTGCCCGAGTTCATGCGCGGTATTGATCGAGATGCCCGTCGCGGCGCCGAGCGACAGCGCGAAGCCGACATAGTCGTACCAGGCGAGCGCGTGCGTGCCGACGATCCATACGCACGCGAAGAACGCGACGTATTCGACGAGGGTCGCGAGATAGACGATCAGCCGGTAGTAGCGCTCCCGTTCGAGGTGCGGCACCACGGCCTCGGGCGGATTGTCGCGATCGTCGCCGATCAGCGTGTCGAGGATCGGGATCACGCCGAACGCGAACAGCGGGCCGAACCACCAGAACACGTGCAGGCCCGTCGACAGCGCGAGCTGGGCGGCGAGAATCGGCAGCGTGATCGTCAGCGCGCCGAGCAGCCACAGGTAACGCTTGCCATCCGACCAGCCCGAAGCCGATCCGTCGGTCATTGCCATTGTCTCCCTCCTGCCGGCCGGCCCGAAGGCGGCCGCCTGTACGGTTGTTCGAATTCTCGTTGGCCCGCGACGCACGCGCGGTTGAACCGGATCGTCGTCCGGTTCTGCCTGTTATACGACCCATGTGCACGCTTGCCAAACTCCGGCACTAGGCGTGCGGCTCCAAACGGCGGCGCGCGTGCGGCGCAGGCAGGGAAGGGCCCGCGCACGCCGATTGAAACATGCGGGAATGGCCGGATCGGCCCGCGCGGGCGGCAGGTTTGTCAGACGGATGGCGTGCCGTGACGAGGACGGGCATCGACGCTGCGGGTTCGCAACAAATGTTGCGTCGCAATATGCGGAGCGGGATGGCGACCCATGTCGCTTGCTTCGACGTTACCAATATTACGGTTCATTACGCCTTTCATGATGAAATGCACGGGTCCCGACCTGCGGCTGCCTCGTGCCGCAAGGCGACTGGCGCCAGGTGTCGAATGAAGCCGTCGCGGAGGTCGTCCGGTTGCCGCATCGATGCGCCGATGCTGCACCTGCACACGGGTTGGCCGCATGGCCGCCCGCAGGGCCTGCCGCCTTTCGATTCGCGCCGCCATTTGAAAATTACGATTTGACTCATGCCCCGCTTTCGGTTGAAGCTAATAGCTTGCTGTCCGAAGGGTGTGCCTGCATGAGTTCGACCTTGACCGTTCGTCGTATCGTTGCCGACCAGGGCGGCGTGTATCGCGAACTCCGCGCTGCATCGCTGCGCGAGCCCTACGCGCCCGGCGAAGCGCCGGAGGCCGAATTGCTGAACGTCGAAACGGACGCAGCGTCGGCGATCGCCGCGCAGCGCGCCGTGTCCGACGAGTCGACGACTTTCCTGCTGTATACCGAAGGCCATCCGGCCGGCATGATCGGCGCGTATTTCGACAATACGCCCGATCGGCGTGCATTCGTCAGCGAGCTGTGGGTCGCGCACGCGGTGCGCCATCTGCGCGGCGGCGTGCTGCTGCTGGAGACGGCCACCGCCTGGCTCGCCGAGCGCGGCGCCCAGGACGTCTACGCGTGGATTGCCGATGCGAACCGCAACGCGATCCGCTTCTACGAGCGCGCGGGTTTCGGCAACACCGGCGAACACGCGCCGATCGCGCGGATGCCCGGTGCGATGAAATCGCTGTACGTGTCGCAGGTGAAACACTGACGCGACGTCAGAACGCGGGCCGCGCGGCGCGATGAAGGTCCGGTCGCCCGCTTGCCAGCCCGCTTGCCAGCCCGCTCTCCGGTTGCGCACCCGCCCGGTGCGCCGCAACCCGGTTCCCCAAAAATAATGGCCGCGCGCGTGGACGCCTGTAAAATACGCAAAAAATTTTTGCAGAGTGTCCATGTCGCTTAAAAAATCGCCATTCTTCGAGCTGCGCAGCGGATCGGTCGATACGTTGCTGTTCACCGTGAAGACGACCGATCTCGATGCGTTGCGTACCGAACTGGTCAAGCGCTTCGAAGCGACTCCCGAGTTTTTCGCCGACGATGTCGTCGCGATCGACGTCCGCCGCCTGGCGGACGGCGAACGCGTCGCGCTGGCGGACATCCGCCAGATGCTGAACGACGTGCGGATGCGCCCGGTGGGTGTCGTCGCGCTGGCCACGCAGGGCTGGGCGGGGGAAGCCGGCCTGCCGTTGCTCGAGGCGCGCGATCGCCGCGTGCCGGCCGCGAAACCGGCCGAGGGCGCGGAAGCGTCGCCGGTCGCCGAGGCCGTCGTCGCTGCGGCAGCCGCGGTGGCGCCCGAGCAGGCGTCCGAGCCGGTGCCGGTGTCGAACCAGCCGGGCGGCCAGACGCTCGTGATCGACCGGCCGTTGCGTTCGGGGCAGCAGATTTACGCGAAAGGAGACCTCGTGGTGCTCGCGCCGGTCAGTCACGGCGCGGAGATCATCGCGGAAGGCAATATCCACATCTACGCGCCGTTGCGCGGCCGCGCACTCGCGGGCGTGCACGGCAATCACGACGCGCGCATTTTCTGCACGTGTCTCGAGCCGGAACTGATTTCGATCGCGGGTATCTATCGGACAACCGAGAACCCGTTGCCCGCCGATGTACTGGGGAAAGCGGTGCAGATCCGGCTCGAAGAGGAAAAACTGATGATCGAACCGCTGCGCCTGACGTAATACACGCGGTGCGCTCCGGATCGATCGGCTCTCATTGACGAACACAGGGTATTGGGTAAATGGCAAAAATCATCGTGGTGACCTCGGGCAAGGGCGGCGTGGGCAAGACGACGACGAGCGCGAGCTTTGCGTCCGGTCTCGCGCTGCGCGGCCACAAGACGGCCGTGATCGACTTCGACGTCGGCCTGCGCAACCTCGATCTCATCATGGGCTGCGAGCGCCGCGTGGTGTACGACCTCGTGAACGTGATCCAGGGCGAAGCGAACCTGAACCAGGCGCTGATCAAGGACAAGAAGTGCGAGAACCTGTTCATCCTGCCGGCGTCGCAGACGCGCGACAAGGATGCGCTCACGCGCGAAGGCGTCGAGAAGGTGCTGAACGACCTCGCCGCGATGGACTTCGAATACATCGTCTGCGATTCGCCGGCCGGCATCGAGGCGGGCGCGCTGCACGCGATGTACTTCGCGGATGAAGCGCTGATCGTCACGAACCCGGAAGTGTCGTCGGTGCGCGACTCCGACCGCATTCTCGGCATCCTGTCGTCGAAGACGAAGCGTGCGACCGAAGGCAAGGATCCGATCAAGGAACACCTGCTGATCACGCGCTACAGCCCGAAGCGCGTCAGCGAAGGCGAGATGCTGTCGCTCGAGGACATCAGCGAGATCCTGCGCATCAAGCTGATCGGCGTGGTGCCCGAGTCGGAAGCCGTCCTGCATGCGTCGAACCAGGGCCTGCCGGCCGTGCATATCGACGGCACCGACGTGGCGGAAGCGTACAAGGACGTCGTCGCGCGCTTCCTCGGTGAAGACAAGCCGCTGCGCTTCACCGATTACCAGAAGCCGGGCCTGCTGCAGCGCCTCTTCGGCAGCAAGTAACGGAGGCCGCCAATGTCCATCCTTTCGTTTCTCCTCGGTGAGAAGAAGAAGTCCGCGTCTGTCGCGAAGGAGCGCCTGCAGCTCATCATCGCGCACGAGCGCGTCGGCGGCCGCCCGCCGGCCGATTACCTGCCGGCGCTGCAGAAGGAGCTGGTCGCGGTCATCTCGAAGTACGTCCATATTTCGAACGATGACATCCGCGTGAGCCTCGAGCGCCAGGACGATCTCGAAGTCCTCGAAGTGAAGATCGAGATCCCGCAGGCCTGAGTGCTACCTGTGTCCCTCCGCACGGCGGCAGTCGCCGCCGTGCGCGTCTTACGCCCTGTTGCACTTTCGGGCACGCCGTAACACGGCGCCTGTCGGCCGTTATCGCTCCTCCCGCATTGAACGAATACGCTCGCGTAACTTGTTCAACCTGGAGGTTGTGATGGCTGTCTCTACTGTTCAACGTCGTATCGTTTCGCTCGCCCTGCTTGCCGCGAGCCTGTCAGCCGTCGTCGCGCCGCTTGCCGCGCATGCGGAGGAGATTCTCGTCGGCACACCCGTGATCGCGCCGCAGGGCCGCGTGGTCGTCGCCGAGCCGGTCGCCGTGCGCACCGAGGAAGTCGTCATCGTCGCGCCGAATGCGCCGCCGCCGGTGCGCTACGAGGTCGTGCCGTCCGCGCGCGTGGGCTATGTGTGGGATCGCGGGCACTGGCACTGGGAGCATGGCCGCTACGTGTGGATCGGCGGCCACTGGGAGGCCGAGCGCGTCGGCATGCAATGGGTGCCGGGCCATTGGGACCAGCGCGGTCCGAACTGGTTCTGGACCCGTGGCCACTGGGCGTGATGGAGGCGGGCGATGAAAAGAACCGCAATCGCCATCGCGCTCGTCGCGATCACGCTGGCCGGGTGCATCGTCGTGCCGGCACGGCCCGTGTACTACCGGCCGGCACCCGTCGTGATCTACTGAGCGTCGCGCGGGCCGGGCTGCGCCGCGTCGTTGGTCCCGGCCGCGGCCGGCTCGTCGTCGTGCGGCGCGGGCGCATCGGTGGCGCCTTCGATCGGTGCGCCGGCGGACGGCACTTCACTATCTTCGTCGCGCAGCGTGTCGAGCGGGTCGGCGGGCGCGGCGGCCGCATCCTGCGGCTCGGTGACGCCGGTTGCCACCGTCGTGCTCGCCGCGGCTGCCGCAGCCGGTTCCGCGGCCGCGACGGGCGGCGCGAGATAGCGCAGCGCGAGCGTCTCGTAGAGCGGCGGCGCGAAGAAGCGCGATACGCGGCTCGACACCAACGCGGTGGCCATCAGCGAAATCACGAGTGCGTGACCGTTGATCATCTCCATCACGATCACGAACGACGTGATCGGCGACTGCGTGACGGCCGCCATGTAGCCCACCATCGCGAGCGCGATCAGCATCGGCAGGCTCATGTTGCTGAACACGACGTGCAGCAGGTTGCCGAACCCTGCGCCGATCGACAGCGACGGGGCGAAGATCCCGCCGGGGATGCCCGGCAGGTACGACGCGACCATCGACACCATTTTCAGGAACGGGTAGAACACCGACAGATGCTGGCTGCCGTCGAGCAGGCCGCGTGCTTCGGCATAGCCGCTGCCGAAGGTCGTGCCGCCCGATACGAGGCCGACGACGGCGATCGCGAAGCCGCACAGCGCGGCGAACGCGATCGGCCGCTCGCGATACAGGCCCAGCAATCGCGCGGGCAACCAGCGCCCCGTGTTGAGCAGCAGCCAGCAGAACAGCCCGCCCGCGATCCCGGTCACGATCGCGGTGACCAGCACGGCGAGCGCCAGCAGTTTCGGGAAATGGGGGCCGGCATCGATCGTACCGAAATACGTGTAGTTGCCGTTCAGGCCGAGTGCGACGACGCCGGCGAGTATGATCGCGGTGATCAGCACGCCGCTGGCACGCGCGGAGAAGCTGCGCGTCAGCTCCTCGATCGCGAATACGATTCCGGCGAGCGGCGTATTGAACGCGGCCGACAGCCCGGCCGCCGCGCCGGCGAGCACCAGCTGGCGTTCGATCTGCGCGTTCGAGCGCGGGTAGAAGCGCCGCAGGTTGAACATCAGCGCCGCGCCGACCTGCACGGTCGGCCCTTCGCGGCCAATCGTGAAGCCGCCGAGGATGCCGAGGAACGACACCAGCACCTTGCCGAACAGGATGCGCAGCGTCAGCAGCCGGGAGCCGAACGCGCTCGGGCGCGCATGCAGCGTCGCAATCACCTGCGGGATGCCGCTGCCCTCGGCGCCGCGGAAGAAGCGGCGCGTGATCCATACCGACACCGCGGCGATTGCCGGCGTCAGCAGCAGCGGCAGCCACGCGGCGTGATCGCGCATCGTGCGGAAGCTTTCATAGCCCCAGTCGATCAGTCGCGCGTAGAGTACGGCCGCAAGGCCGACGACAATCGCGCCGAGCCAGAAAACGCCGTACTGGCGCCAGATCCTCAACGAGCGACGGGTGAGGGCGGGAAACAGGGCGGGAAGGGCGGCAAGAGCGGGGCGTGGCATCGGCGGGGCCATCGGGCAAAGGAGACATTATAAAAAGGAACCGGGGTCGCCCAGTGGGCGACAGGGTTTCGCAAGCTTGTAGCATTTCGTTGCAAATGTAATTCAAGAGTAATGTTCGCGGCGGGTATCCGTCGTTAGCATCCCAAAATGGCTGGCTATTCCCCGCAAACGTGAAACGCATCCTCATCGTGAAAGTGACGTCGCTCGGCGATGTCGTCCAGACGCTGCCTGTCGTGGCGGATCTGCATCGCGCCTTTCCCGGCGTAACGGTCGACTGGGCGGTGGACGAATCGTGCGCGGAGGTCGTGCGCTGGCATCCGGGCGTCAGCCGTGTCCTTTGCGCGCCGCTGCGCCGTTTCAAGAAGATGCGCAATCGCGGCGACCTGAAGGCGATCTCGGCGTCGATCGGCGCGCTGCGGGCGCACCGCTACGATGTGGTGATCGACCTGCACGGCGTCTACAAGAGCGCGATCATTTCGGTGCTGGCGCGCGCCGCGCGCCGCATCGGCTACCAGACGCAGGATCTCGGCGAAACGGGCGCCCGCTTCGCGTATTCGCACCGCTTCGGCCCGCGGCCGGACTGCGATGCGTGGCACGGGATGCGCGTGAGCGCGGGCGAGGCGCTCGGTTACGCGCCCGAGGGTGTCGCTACGTACGGTATCGTTCCGCCGCAGGACGCGAACCTGCCGACGGCCGTGACCGACGGTGCACCGTTCATGCTGTTGTTCCATGCGACGTCCAACCCCGACAAGAAATGGCCGGCCGATCACTGGGCCGCGCTCGCCACGCAGATGATGGCGCGCGGCGTGCGCGTGCTGCTGCCGTGGGGATCGGCTGCCGAGCACGACGACGCGCAGGACATCGCCGCACGCGCGCCGGGGGCGGTCGTGCTGCCCGCGATGACGGTGCGCGAACTCGGCGCGGCGCTTGGCCGGGCTGCGCTCGTGGTGGGGGTCGATACGGGATTCGTGCACATGGCGCACGCGTTGCAGCGGCCGACCGTGATGATCTTCGTTGCGACGTCGCGGCACCATTGCGGGATCGGCGGCGCGCCGAATGCCCTGTCCATCGGCGAGCCGGGCACGGTGCCGTCGGTCGAGGAGGCGCTGGACGCGATCGGTGCGGTCTGCCCGGCCTACGGCGCGCTGCGTGCGCGACTGACCGCCTGACGAAGCGGGGCGGGCCGGTTCAGGCGAGCAGCGCCTCGACCGTGACGACGGCAGCGATCGCCGCCAGGTTCGCCAGCAGCGCCTCGAACACGAGGCCGCGCCACGTCTTCGGCCGGAAGCGCAGCGCGAGCAGGAGCGCGCCACCGAGCGCAAGCGCGAGGATCAGGACGAGATCGGCATTGCCGAGGCGGATGTTCATGGCGGCGGCTCCATCGGGGCGGGATCCCGGGCGCGCGGCGGCGCACCCAGGATCGAGTATAGGCAGCGCCGGCCACCGCACAACCCGGGTCGCCCCGGAGACTCAGACGAGCGACGCGTCGCGCGTTTCGCGCATCAGCAGCACGCCGATCAGGCTGATGGCCGCCGCAACCGATACATACCCGCCGACCCACGACAGCCCGCCGCGCGCCGCCAGCAGTTGCGCGATGTACGGCGCGATCGACGCGCCGAGGATCCCGCCGAGGTTGTACGCGACCCCTGCGCCCGTATAGCGGACGTTGGTCGGGAACAGTTCCGGCAGCAGCGCGCCCATCGGCGCGAACGTCACGCCCATCAGGAACAGCTCGATCGTCAGGAACAGCGCGACGAGCGGCATCGAGCCGCTGCCGAGCAGCGGTTCCATCGCGAAACCCGACAGCAGCGCGGCGATCGCGCCCACGACCAGCACCGGTTTGCGGCCGAAGCGATCGGATGCCCACGCGGACAGCGGCGTCGCGAGTCCCATGAACACGACCGCGAAACACAGCAGGCCGAGGAAGCTCTGGCGCGGAATATGCAGCGCCGACACGCCATACGACAGCGAAAACACCGTCGAGATATAGAACAGCGTGTAGCAGACGACCATCGCGAGCGCGCCGAGCAGCGTCGGCTGCCAGTGTTGCGTGACGAGGGTCGCGACCGGCACGCGTACGCGCTCGTTGCGATCGAGCGCGGCCTGGAACGCGGGCGTTTCGGTGATCTTGAGTCGCACGTACAGGCCGAGCGCGACGAGCACCGCGCTGACCAGGAACGGGATGCGCCAGCCCCAGCTGCGGAACTGCTCGTCCGACAGCGACAACGCGAGCGCGAAGAACAGGCCGTTCGACATCAGGAAGCCGACCGAGGGCCCGAGCTGCGGGAACATGCCGAACCAGCCCCGCTTGCCCTGCGGCGCATGCTCGGTCGCGAGCAGCGCGGCGCCGCCCCATTCGCCGCCGAGGCCGATCCCCTGGCCGAAGCGCAGCACGCACAGCAGCACCGGCGCGAGCGTGCCGATCGCGTCGTAGCCGGGCACGAAGCCGATTGCGGTGGTGGATACGCCCATCACGAGCAGCGACGCGACGAGCGTCGATTTGCGCCCGATGCGGTCGCCGAAGTGCCCGAACAGGAACGAGCCGATCGGGCGCGCGATGAACGCGATGCCGAACGTGACGAACGCGGACAGCGCCTGTGCGGTCGCGGAGCCGTGTGGAAAGAATACGGGGCCGATGACGAGCGCGGCAGCCGTTGCGTACACATAGAAATCGTAGAACTCGATCGCGGTGCCGATGAAGCTCGCGAACACGATGCGCCGGTGGCTGACGGCGCCGGCCGAACCGGTTGCGTGTGCAACGGTCGGGGGGGATGCGGACATGGATGTCTCCGTTTTGTCGTTAGGGCGGTCGGCTGGGCGTGCGGTCGGACAGGCGGACGCCTGCCGGGGGCAGCCGAGCGGATGATGCGGTAGCGGCGTGGACGCGCGCCGTGGCGCGGACGTCACCCGCCGGTCGACGATGGAGACGGGTACGTCGCCGCCGCCCGGTGCCGGCGTGGTCGGCTCGCATGCCGGGTGGGGCGCACGAACGCGCGCGCGGCGTGATGGCCGCGCGATTGCGGAAAATTATAGCCAGCGCCGCCGCGCACCGGCAATCGCGGTGCGGCGGGCCGGTCAGTCGATCGATTGCGCCTGCGCCGACGCGGTGCTTTGCAACTGGAAGTGGCCGTCGTCGTTGAAGAGCCAGCCTTCCATCATTTCGAGCCGGCCGTTGCCGTCGAGCAGCCGCGACGGTGGCGGCGGCAGCGGTGCCGAGCGGCGCAGCGACGCGAGCGCGAGCGCTTCCGCTTCGTTGTCGCCGTTGCTGCGATAGACGGATGCGTTGACGAGCCGGCCGCTGCCATCGACGGTGAAGGCCACGACGACGAGCGAACGGAGCATGGCCTGCGGCGTGCCGTGCAGCATGCCGGACGGATTGCGTTCGGCGACACGCTGCGCGACTTCGACGCGGTATTGGTCGAGGCTGCCAGTGCGTGTGACCGACGGAATCGTCAGGATCGAGTGCAGCGACGGAGGTGGCGTAATCGTGCACGCCGCGAGCATGGCGACGACGGCCAGTGCAACTGCACGCAGCCGGTCGACGCGCGAACGGGAAAGGGGGCGCATGGGAGGCTAGCCAGAAGTGACTATAAAAAAATGATAGGCGCACGGACGCGAGCCGGCATCGGGAGAAACGCATAACGGGCGATGCCGGGTGTCGCGATCGCTGATGGCGACGCAGCGTGCGCCCGCGTATCGCGATGTGACGTGACATGTGACGGCACGCTCGCGCGGCTGCCGCACGTCCGCGTCCCGGCGCGCTTGTTGCACGGTTGAAAGCAAGGCGAGGAACGCGACCGGCACACAGGCGCTTGGCGACGGTTCGGCAGCGCGCATCGGTTGCCGCGGGCTGCACCGCGGCGGACGCCGCGCAATCGTCAGCGACGCGTGCCGCCCGGTTCAGAAACCGTGCGTGACGAGTGACAGGACCGACAGGTCGGGGTGCGTGCCGTCGATGATGCTCTTGCCGACATGCACGGCTTCGTGGACGGCTTCATCGAGGCTTGCGAAGCTTTCCTCGCCGTCCGCATGGAACGGTACCGCGTGGCCCGGTAACGCGGGATTCGCGCCGGGATGGCATACGTAGCCGGTGTAGGTGTAGCGCGTGTCGCTGCCGGGCACGGCAGCCGGCACGACATGGACCTCGAAGCCTTCGTAATCGACGTGTTCCGTCGGTATCGACAGTTCGGTCATGGCGATCTCCGTGTACCGCACGCAGGGGTGGCGCGCGCGGCATCGAGTACGCGGCGGCGGTCGTGTCGCCGTGTTGATCGAATTCTAGGTGATCGAGCGGCTGGCCGGGAGGCTTCCGGCGCGCTGCGGCGCGATGACGGGCTGCTGCCCGTGCCGGCGGCTCGGATGCCACACGAGAGCCCGGCGTGAACGCACGTGACGTTTCGACGAACGGGTTCGCGCGCGGCGCCGCATCATTGTTTGCAGCGGGCGTCCTTGCGCTGCACGACGATGATCACCGGGTATTTCTGGCCATGGTCGAGCTCCACGCGTGCCACGACGGTGAGCGTCGCCGGATCGGAATCGTCGTACACGCTCACCTGTTCGTTGCGCAGGTAGGTCACGCCGGTGCAGTTCGACGTGCGTCCGTCGTCTCCCACCTTGCACTGGAGGTCGTTGTCTTTCAGGTAGTTGTACGGCGACGGGCTCGCGAGGTATTCGCTCAGGCCGCGCGGCGAGCCGCCGACGCCGGACACGTATGCGATCGCGCACGACGCTTGCGCGGCGCTGCCGGACGCGGTGTCGGCTGCCGCGTGCGTGCTGACGGCCGCGAGCAAGGCGACGAGCGACGAGACGATGAGGGGCTTCATGACGTGGGGTTCCCGTTTCGCGAATCGGAGCGCCGGATTGTAGCGGCATCCGGCGGGACACGTCGGAACGTGGAGGGAAAGCCGTACGGGAACCAACAAAAAACCCCGTCATTCGCTGAATGGACGGGGTTTGGCAATCTTCCTGGCGGAAGCGGTGAGATTCGAACTCACGGACAGTTTCCCGTCGCCGGTTTTCAAGACCGGTGCCTTAAACCGCTCGGCCACGCTTCCACACGAGGCGGCATTGTAACCGAAATGCCGCGATCTTCATGCCCTCAATTGTCGCGCAGGAACAATTCCTGCAGGTCGTTGAGGAAACGCTGGCCGAGCGGCGTCGGCGCGATCTGCGCGAAATCGCGTGCGATCAGCCCGCGCCGTTCCGCTTCCTGCAGTGCCGGCTCGATCGTGCTCATCGGCAGGCCGGTGCGCTCGGCGAAGCTGTGCACGGGGAAGCCCTCGACGAGCCGCAGCGTGTTCAGCATGAACTCGAACGGCAGGTCGCGCGCGCCGACTTCACGCTCCTCCTGTACGGCCGTGCCGGCCATCGCCTGCTCGATGAAGGTCGCCGGATGCTTGTAGCGTGCCTGTCGCAGGATCCGGTTCGGAAACGACAGCTTCGTGTGCGCGCCCGCGCCGATCCCGAGATAGTCGCCGAAACGCCAGTAGTTCAGATTGTGCTTGCACTGATGATTCGGCTTCGCATACGCGGACACTTCGTAGCGCCCGTAACCGGCCTCGGCCGTACGTGCGTGAATCCATTCCTGCATGTCGGCCGACGCGTCGTCGTCGGGGACGACCGGCGGGAACTTCGCGAACAGCGTATTCGGCTCGAGCGTCAGGTGATACAGCGACAGATGCGGCGGCGCGTACGACAGTGCGGTTTCGATGTCGGTACGGCATTCGTCGAGCGTCTGGTTCGGCAGCGCGAACATCAGGTCGAGGTTGAAGTTGTCGAAGTTCTTCGCGGCGATCTCGACGGCCGCGCGCGCCTGCGCGGTGTCGTGAATCCGGCCGAGCGCCTTCAGGTGCGTTTCGTTGAAGCTCTGGATGCCGACCGACAGGCGGTTCACGCCGCTCGCGCGGAACTGCGCGAACTTCGCGGCCTCGAACGTGCCCGGATTCGCCTCGAGCGTGATCTCGGCATCGGCGTCGAGCGGCAGCAGCGCGCGCACGTCGGACAGCAGCCGGTCGAGGCCGGCGGCCGACAGCAGGCTCGGCGTGCCGCCGCCGATGAACACCGTATGCACCTGCCGGCCCCACACGAGCGGCAGCGCCTGCTCGAGATCGGCGCGCAGCGCGTCGAGATATTCGGTTTCCGGAAACCGTTCGCCTTTCCACTCGTGCGAGTTGAAATCGCAGTACGGGCACTTGCGCACGCACCACGGGAAATGCACGTACAGTGCGAGCGGCGGCAGCGACGTGAGCCGCACCTGGCCGGGCGACGTGAAGGTCGCGACGACGCGTGCGCCGGTTTCCGCGGCCTGGCTCATGTAACCTCCCGCAGCGAAGGGGTATCGGGCATGCTCATGCTTCCTCCGCGAGCCGCGCGAGCAGCGCCTTCAGCGCCAGCGCGCGGTGGCTGTGCGTGTTCTTCACGGCCGGTTCGAGTTCGGCGGCCGTCGCGCCGAGCGACGGCAGGTAGAAATACGGGTCATAGCCGAATCCGTGCTCGCCGCGCGGGGTATCGACGATCTCGCCCGCCCAGCGCCCTTCGGCGAACAGCGGCTCGGGGTCGTCCGCATGGCGCACGAGCGCGAGCACGCAGCAATAGTATGCGCGCCGGTCGTCGACGCCGCGCAGCTGCTCGACGAGATACGCGTTGTTCGCCGCATCGCCCTTGTCGCGGCCCGCGCGCTGCGCATAGCGCGCCGAATAGACGCCCGGCGCGCCGCGCAGCACGCGCACGCACAGGCCCGAATCGTCGGCGATCGCCGGCAGCCCGGTAAGCCGCGACGCGTGACGCGCCTTCGTCAGCGCGTTCTCGATGAAGGTGCCGAACGGCTCGTCCGCCTCGGGCACCGCGAGGTCGCCCTGCGGGACGATCTCGATGCCGACCGTCGAGAACAGCGCGGTGAATTCGCGCAGCTTGCCGGCGTTGTTCGACGCGAGGACGATGCGCGACAGCGGCGCGATGGTGTGGTCGTCCGGCATGTCAGGCGCCCAGCACGTCTTTCTGAAGCTGCACGAGTTCGGCGATCCCGCCCTGCGCGAGGTCGAGCAGCGCGTTCATCTCGGCGCGCGAGAACGGCACGCCTTCCGCCGTGCCCTGGACTTCGACGAAGCCGCCGGCGCCGGTCATCACGACGTTCATGTCGGTGTCGCAGCGCGAATCTTCCGCGTAATCGAGGTCGAGCACGGGCGCGCCTTCGTACACGCCGACCGAGATCGCGGCGACGTGGTCGGTGATCGGCGAGCGTGCGAGCTTGCCGGCCGCGATCAGCGTCGACACGGCGTCGTGTGCGGCGACGAACGCGCCGGTGATGCTCGCCGTGCGCGTGCCGCCGTCGGCCTGGATCACGTCGCAGTCGATGTGGATCGTGCGCGGGCCGAGCGCCTCGAGGTCGAACACGGCGCGCAGCGCGCGGCCGATCAGGCGCTGAATTTCCTGCGTGCGGCCGGTCTGCTTGCCGCGTGCGGCTTCGCGGTCGCTGCGCGTGTGCGTCGCGCGCGGCAGCATGCCGTATTCGGCGGTCAGCCAGCCTTGCCCGCGGTCGCGCAGGAAATCGGGCACGCGTTCGGAGACGCTCGCGGTGCAGAGCACCTTGGTGTCGCCGAATTCGACCAGCACCGAGCCTTCGGCGTGTTTCGTGTAGTGGCGCGTGAGGGCGACCTTGCGCAGTTCGTCGGCGCGGCGGCCGCTCGGGCGGGAAACGGAGGACGTCATGTGGGAATCGCGGAACGAGAGGAAACCCCGATTTTAGCGCCGAACGGCGGGCTTGCCCGGCGGGGTGGTTCCCAAAAATGGGATAATGCGCGCTTCCCGCCCCGCGCTTTCCGATGCGCCGGGCGCCTCGACATATCCCCGCCCGCGAGGGCACCCAGACGGCGAGACGAACCATGATCTACAGCATGACGGGCTACGCGAGCGCGACGCGCGAACTCGCGACGGCCACCGGTAACGGCGGCACCAGCGTGTCGGTCGAACTGCGCACCGTGAACTCGCGCTTCCTCGACCTGAATTTCCGGATGCCGGACGACGTGCGCGCGTGCGAACCCGCGCTGCGCGAAATGCTGATGAACAAGCTGTCGCGCGGCAAGGTCGACATCCGCATCAACCTGCAGCGCGGCGAGCAGAGCATCGGCGCCGGCGCGCTGAACCAGTCGGCGCTCGGCCAGCTCGCCGAGCTCGAGCGCTCGGTGCTGGACACGTTCCCGGGCGTCGGCCGCCTGCGCGCGGGCGAGATCCTGCGCTGGCCCGGCGTGATTGCCGAAAGCGGCGTGTCGGCGGAAGCGATCCGCGACGCGGTGCTCGCCTGCGGCAAGGAAGCGATCGGCGAGCTCGTCGTCGTGCGTTCGCGCGAAGGCGCGCAACTGGCGACGATGCTGCTGTCGAACGTCACCGAGATGGAAGCGATCGTCGCGCGCATCACGCCGCTCGTGCCGGAGCTGATCGCGAAGCATCAGCAGAAGATCGTCGAACGGCTGCAGGAAGCGCTCGGCATCGCGGCGCCCGAAGGCGGCGCGACGATCGTCACGCGCGAGGAGGCCGCGGAGCGCATTCGTCAGGAAGTGACGATGTACGGGATCCGGATCGACATCGCGGAAGAGCTGTCGCGGCTCACCGCGCACCTGAACGAAACGCGTCACGTGATCGAGAAGGGCGGCCGCGTCGGCAAGCGTCTCGACTTCATGATGCAGGAACTGAATCGCGAAGCGAACACGCTCGGCTCGAAGGCGGCGGCGAAGGAACTCGCCGACGCGTCGATGGCGCTGAAGCTGCTGATCGAGCAGATGCGCGAGCAAGTGCAAAACCTGGAGTAACAGCAACATGACCGAATCCACCCGCGACGTCCACACGTCGCATTCGCTGCACGGCGGCGTCTATCCCGGCAACCTGTTCATGGTCGTCGCGCCGTCGGGCGCCGGCAAGTCGACGCTCGTGAATGCGCTGCTGTCGAAGGACAACGACATCTGCCTGTCGATCTCGTACACGACGCGCAAGCCGCGCCCGGGCGAGCAGGACGGCCGGCACTATCACTTCACGACGGTCGAGGATTTCCGCGCGCGTCACGCGGCGCATGAATTCCTCGAGAGCGCGGAAGTGCACGGCAACTACTACGGCACGTCGCGCGTCTGGATCGAAGAGCAGATGAAGAACGGCCACGACGTGCTGCTCGAGATCGACTGGCAGGGCGCGCTGCAGGTGAAGAAGCAGTTCCGCAACGCGGTCGGCATCTTCATCCTGCCGCCGTCGCTCGACGCACTCGAGGAGCGCCTGAAGAAGCGCGGCCAGGACGAACCGAACGTGATCACGCGCCGCCTGCTCGCCGCCGGCAGCGAGATCGCGCACGCGTCGGAAGCGGAATACGTGGTGATCAACGAGAATTTCGAGCGTGCGCTCGCGGAGCTCGAATGCATCGTCGCGGCCACGCGTCTGCGCTTTGCTTCGCAGTACGCGCGACACACGGAGCTGTTCATCGAGCTCGGCATCCATCTGCCCCACGCGGAATGACGCGGGGGACGAGGGACATAAGGTAGAATAAGGACTATATTCAGAAGGAATTACCAACATGGCTCGCATTACCGTCGAAGACTGCCTGAAGCAAATCCCGAATCGCTTCGAACTGGCGCTCGCCGCCACCTATCGCGCGCGGCAGCTCGCGCAAGGCCATACGCCGAAGATCGAAAGCCGCGACAAGCCGACCGTCGTCGCGCTGCGCGAAATCGCTGCCGGCCAGGTCGGCGTCGAGATGCTGAAGAAGGTGCCGGTGTAACGCGCATCCGGCCCGTTCCAGCCATGTAATCCACGCGCGCAACGACTCGACCTGGAGGCGAATATGAGCACCACCCCATCGTCCGCCTCCGCGGATTCGACCACCGAAGCCACGGCCCAGTCGCCTGCGCGCCAGTACATCGACGCGGTCCTCGAACAGTCCTTCCGGCATCTGTTCGGGCCGACCGCCACACCGGAGCAGCCGCGCAAGCACGGCGTCGTTTCGATCGCGAAACTGACGGCCGTGCTGGCCGAGTATCTCGCTCCGGAAGAAATCAAAGAGGTCAAGGCGGCGTTCCACTTCAGCGACGAAGCCCACCTCGGTCAATATCGCCAGAGCGGCGAACCCTACATCACCCATCCCGTCGCCGTCGCGGAAATCTGTGCCGGCTGGAAGCTCGACGCGCAGGCCGTCATGGCAGCGCTCCTGCACGACGTGATGGAAGACCAGGGCGTGACCAAGAGCGAGCTGGCCGAACGGTTCGGCCCGAAGGTCGCCGAACTGGTCGACGGCCTGTCGAAGCTCGACAAGATGGAGTTCCGCAGTCGCGAGGAAGCGCAGGCGGAAAACTTCCGCAAGATGCTGCTCGCGATGGCACGCGACGTGCGCGTCATCCTCGTCAAGCTCGCCGACCGCCTGCACAACATGCGTACGCTCGGCGCGGTGCCGATGGAAAAGCGCCGCCGCGTCGCGCGCGAGACGCTCGATATCTACGCGCCGATCGCGCACCGCCTCGGGTTGAACAACACGTATCGTGAGCTGCAGGACATGAGCTTCGCGAACTTCAACCCGCATCGCTACGCGACACTCGAGAAGGCCGTCAAGGCGGCGCGCGGCAACCGCCGCGAAGTGATCAGCAAGATTCTCGAGGCCGCGCAGCGCGCGATGGCCGACGCGAAGATCGACGCCGAGATCACCGGCCGCGAAAAGACCATCTACAGCGTGTACCGCAAGATGCGCGACAAGCAGCTGTCGTTCTCGCAGGTGCTCGACGTGTACGGTTTTCGCGTCGTCGTCGACAGCCCGCTCGACTGCTACACGTGCATCGGCGCGCTGCACGCGCTGTACAAGCCCGTGCCCGGCAAGTTCAAGGACTACATCGCGATCCCGAAGATCAACGGCTATCAGTCGCTGCACACGACGCTCGTCGGTCCGTTCGGCGCGCCGATCGAGTTCCAGGTGCGCACGCGCAAGATGCATGAGATTGCCGAGGCGGGGGTCGCCGCGCACTGGCTGTACAAGAACGGCAGCGCCGATCTCAGTGACGTGCAGAAGCGCGCCCACCAGTGGCTGAAGTCGTTGCTCGACATCCAGAGCGAAGCCGGCGATTCGAGCGAATTCCTCGAGCACGTGAAGATCGACCTGTTCCCCGACGCGGTCTACGTGTTCACGCCGAAGTCGAAGATCATGGCGCTGCCGCGAGGCGCGACGGCGCTCGATTTCGCGTATTCGATCCACAGCGATCTCGGCAACCAGTGCGTGGCCGTGAAGATCAACAACGAGCTGCTGCCACTGCGCACCGAGCTGAAGAGCGGCGACATCGTCGAGGTGATCACCGCGCCGTATTCGAAGCCGAACCCCGCATGGCTCGGCTTCGTGCGTACCGGCAAGGCGCGCTCGGCGATCCGTCACTACCTGAAGACGATGCGCCTGAACGAGTCGGTGCAGCTTGGCGAGCGGCTGGTCGACCAGAGCCTGAAGGGCTATGGTCTCGCGCTCGCCGATGTCGAGCCGGAGGTGTGGGAGAAGCTCGTGCAGTGGACGGGCAACAAGAGCCGTCAGGAAATCTTCGCGGACATCGGCCTCGGCCGTCGCGTTGCCGCGGTGATGGCCAAGCGCATCGAGGTGTTGATGAGCGGCCGCGATGCGGACGACGATCTGCCGAAGTCCGAGCGGCATCCCGCGCACCATGCGCCGCCGGTCGTGATTACCGGCACCGAAGGGATGTCCGTGCAGTTGTCCGCGTGCTGCCGGCCGATTCCGGGCGACGCGATCATGGGCTACATCGGCATCGGCCTGGGGATGGCGATTCATACGACCGATTGCCGCGTGGCGCAGCGGATTCATCGCCGCGATCCGGGCCGCTGGATCGACGTCGAATGGGCGCCGCAGCCGGGCCGCCTGTTCGATGTCGCGGTGAAGGCGCTCGTGAAGAACACCAAGGGCATCTTTGCGCGCGTGGCGGCGGACATTACGTCGGCCGACGCGAATATCGTGCATATCGCGATGGACGAGGATCTGACACACGAGTCGACGGTACTGCGCTTCGTGATCCAGGTCAGCGACCGCGTGCATCTTGCGAACGTGATGCGGCGCGTGCGGACCAATCCGGACGTGATGCGGATCATGCGCGAGCGTTCGACCGACGACGGCGCGCACGCGCGCCATGACGGCGGCATGCGGATCGAGCGCGAGCGGCAGGATTATTGACGCTTGCAAGAGCGCGAGCGGGCGATTGATCGACGGCGGCCAATATGGCCGCCGTTTTCATTTGTGCGGCACGAAGGGCGAACGTGCGGCGTGGCCTGGACAAGGGCGCCTGTAAGCGGGCCGTGTCGTAAGCAAGGGAAGGGGAGGCTGTCAAGTCCTGGAATAGGTTGAC
>NZ_LDUL01000098.1:0-930 GCF_001043615.1 Burkholderia sp. LK4 | reverse complement strand
TTCGACCAGCAGGCGCGCCTGTCGACGCTCGAGCGTGTCGTCGCATCGGGTACCGGCGACAACGACCGTTATTTCGACGGCTACGTGGCGTCGTTCGACCGCGCGGGCAACCCCGGGAACGTCACGCAGTATCACCTGACGGCGGTGCCGTGGTTCTGGTTCCTGACGCGCTCGACCGACTGCCGGATCTTCCAGAACAAGACCGCGCAGGACATCCTCACCGAGATCTTCCAGGAGCACGGGTTTTCCGACTTCGTGTTCGATATCCGGACGAGCCAGAAGCCGCTCGAGTATGTCGTGATGTACCAGGAGAGCTACTACAACTTCTGCGCGCGGCTGATGGAGCAGGAGGGGCTCGTCTGGACGCACCGCTACGAGAAGGACAAGCACATCCTGGTGATCGGCGATTCGAACCTGCTGTTCCGCCCGATCGACGGGCTCGCCACGGTGCCGTTCGCGGCGACCGAGGCGAGTGAGGACAGCGGGATCGACCAGTTGCACGAAGGCCGGCGCTTCGGCGTCGGCAAGGTCACGTTCCGCGACTTCAACCACCAGAACCCGTCGTCGCCGCTGATGCTGGTGGAAGCTGGGCCGCAGAACCTCAAGCATGCGCGGCTCGACGCGACCGAGCGGTTCGAGCACCAGTCGCTGTACGACCACGGCGATGACGGCAACCGTTACGCCCGTTTTGCGATGGAGGCCGAGGAGGCGCAGGCCCACCGCTATACCGGCGGCGGCTACGCGTGGCGCATGACCACGGCGGGCGCGGTCACCGTGGCGAATCACCCGGTGCTCGAGAACAACCAGGAATACGTGATCCTGCACGTGCGCCACGAGGCGGTGAACGACTACACGCAGCACAGCGCGAAGCTGCCGTACCGCAACAGCTTTGCGCTGCTGCCGAAGAAGGTGCCGTATCGCGCGCCGCGC
>NZ_LDUL01000097.1:0-17480 GCF_001043615.1 Burkholderia sp. LK4 | reverse complement strand
GGCACGACGTGCAGGATCGGCGACAGTTGCCCGTAATGCTCCGGCATCCGGATCACGTGCAGGCCGTCGTCGTTGACGATCTGCGTGTCGGCATCGGCGAACACGTACAGCTCGCCGCCGCGCGCACGCACTTCCTGCATGTTCGACTTCAGCTTCTCGAGCAGCGTGTCGTTCGGCGCGACCGTGACGACCGGCATCGCTTCCGTGACGAGCGCGAGCGGCCCGTGCTTCAGTTCGCCGGCCGGATAGGCCTCGGCGTGGATGTACGAGATTTCCTTCAGCTTCAGCGCGCCTTCGAGCGCGATCGGGTAGTGCAGCCCGCGGCCGAGGAACAGCGCGTTTTCCTTGCGCGCGAATTCTTCCGACCACGCGATGATCTGCGGCTCCAGTGCCAGCACGCTGTTCAGCGCGGCCGGCAGGTGGCGCAACTGCTTCAGGAACTCGGCTTCCTGCGCGGCATCGACGTGACCGCGCAGCTTGCCGAGCGTCGCCGCGAGCACGAACAGCGCGACGAGCTGCGTCGTGAACGCCTTCGTCGACGCAACACCGATCTCGGTGCCCGCGTGCGTCAGGAACTGCATCTCGGTGAGGCGCACCATCGCGCTCGTCGCGACGTTGCACACGGCGAGCGTGTGCGTGTGGCCGAGCGACTGCGCGTGCTTGAGCGCCGCGAGCGTGTCGGCCGTCTCGCCCGACTGCGAGATCACGAGCACGAGCTGGCGCGGGTTCGGCACCGATTCGCGGTAGCGGTATTCGCTCGCGATCTCGACCTGGGTCGGGATCTTCGCGATCGATTCGAGCCAGTACTTGGCGGTGAGGCCCGAGTAGTAGCTCGTGCCGCATGCGAGGATCAGCAGGCTGTCGATCTCCGCGAACGCGGCGGGCGCGGCGTCGCCGAACAGCGTCGCGTCGAAGGCTTCGGTTTGCGGCACGGTGTCGCTGATCGCGCGCGGCTGCTCGAAGATTTCCTTCTGCATGAAGTGGCGATACGGGCCCAGCTCGACCGCGCCGCCGTATGCGCTGACCACGCGGATCTCGCGCTGCGCGAGCGCGCCGTCCCGGTCGACGATCTTCACGCCGTCGAGCGACAGCTCGCACACGTCGCCTTCCTCGAGGAACGTGAAGTGGTCGGTGCTGCCCGCGAGCGCGAGCGCGTCGGACGCGAGGAAGTTCTCGCCGTCGCCGTGGCCGACCACGAGCGGCGAACCCTGGCGCGCGCCGACGACGGTATGCGGCTGGTCCTTGTGGATCACGGCGATCGCGTACGCGCCGTGCAACTGCTGCACGGCTTCGCGCACCGCGTCGAACAGGTTGCCGCGATACAGGCTGTGCACGAGGTGGGCGATCACTTCGGTGTCGGTTTGCGACACGAATTCGTAGCCCTTCGCGCGCAGCGCTTCGCGCAGCGGCTCGAAGTTCTCGATGATGCCGTTGTGGACGAGCGCGAGCGCGTTCGACGAGAAGATCGGGTGCGCGTTGTGCGTGACGGGCGCGCCGTGCGTGGCCCAGCGCGTGTGCGCGACGCCCGTCGTGCCTTCGAGGTGCGATTCGCGCACCTGCGCGTCGAGGTCGGCGACGCGTTCGACGCTGCGCGCGCGCTTCGGCGCATCCGGCTCGAGCACGGCGACGCCGCACGAGTCGTAGCCACGGTATTCGAGGCGCCGCAAACCTTCGATCAGCACCGGAACGATATTACGTTGCGCAACTGCGCCGACAATGCCACACATGAGGATCAGTCCTGTAAGTCGACGCGGGCGCCGCCGGGGCGCCCGCAAAAGGTTCAGCTTTTCTTCTTGACCGGGCGGACGTAGCCGCTCTTCGCGGTCTGGGTCTTCTCGTTCAGCGCGAGCAGGCCTTCGGCCACGTCCTTCCAGATCGTCGTGCCGGCGGCGATCGTCACGCCGCGGCCGACGCGCACGGGCGCGACCAGCTGCGTGTCGGAGCCGACGAACACGTCGTCCTCGATCACGGTGCGGAACTTGTTCGCGCCGTCGTAGTTGCAGGTGATCGTGCCCGCGCCGATGTTCACGCGCGCGCCGATGTCGGCGTCGCCGATGTACGTGAGGTGGTTCGCCTTCGAGCCGTGGCCGATCACCGCGTTCTTCACCTCGACGAAGTTGCCGACGTGCGCTTCGTCCGCGAGCTGCGCGCCGGGGCGCAGCCGCGCGTACGGGCCGATCACGGTGTGCGCGCCGAGTTCGGCGCCGTCGATGTGCGTGAACGCGTCGATGCGCGTGCCTGCGCCGACCGACGCGTTGCGGATCACGCAGTTCGCGCCGATCGTCACGTTGTCCGCGAGCGTCACGTTGCCCTCGAACACGCAGTTCACGTCGATCGACACGTCGCGGCCGCAGCGCAGCGTGCCGCGCACGTCGACGCGTGCCGGATCGGCGAGCGTGACGCCGTCGACGAGCAGCGTTTCCGCGATATTGCGCTGATGGATGCGTTCGAGCTCGGCGAGCTGCGCCTTGCTGTTCACGCCGAGCGTTTCCCATTCCTCGTCGGGTTGGGCGGTAACGACCTCGAAACCGGCCTCGATCGCGAGTTCGACGACGTCGGTCAGGTAGTACTCGCCCTGCGCGTTCTCGTTCTTCAGCGCGCCGAGCCACATCGACAGCTGGGCCGTCGGCGTGACGATGATGCCGGTGTTGATCTCGGCGATCCGCAGCTCGTCCGGCGACGCATCCTTCTGCTCGACGATGCGCGTGACGAAGCCGGCCGCGTCGCGCACGATGCGGCCGTAGCCGGTCGGATCGTCGAGCGTGACGGTCAGAATCCCGTAGCGGCCTTCGCGCGCGGCATCGACGAGGCGCTGCAGCGTCGACGCGCGCGTGAGCGGCACGTCGCCGTACAGCACGAGCGTCGGTTGTGCGGGATCGAGGAGCGGCAGGGCCTGACGCACCGCGTGGCCGGTGCCGAGCTGCTCGGCCTGCACCGCGAACTGGACGTCGGGCGCGGCGACGGCGGCCTGGACCTGCTCGGCACCGTGACCGACGACGACGACGAGCCGGGACGGCTGCAGCGTGCGCGCGGTGTCGATGACGTGGGAGAGGAGCGGCCTGCCGGCCAGGGGGTGAAGCACTTTCGGCAGCGCGGAACGCATGCGCTTGCCGGTGCCTGCCGCCAAAATCACGATATTCATGGCGCCAGCTTGTCAGAGGAGTTCGAAGCCGACCATTTTAGCATGCGGCCCCTGGCGCTCCGGGCCTGTCGCGGCGGGGCGACAGCGCCGGAAAAGGGCCGCCCGGCCCTGTTCCGGCGGGTGTTCGGGCCCTGCTTACAGGTCGTCGAACTGGACGATCGAGATCGGCCGGGCCGCGATCGACTCACCCGGCGCCGCTGCGTCGTCGCCCGACGCGCACGGTTCCTCGTCGAACGCGATGTCGCCTTGCGGATCGGCCTCGCCGGTCGCGCGCAGCGACTGGAACGGGTACAGCGTCGTGTCCATCAGGTGCGACGGCACGACCTTCGCGAGCGCGTTGAACATGTTGTCGACGCGGCCCGGGAAACGCTTGTCCCATTCGCGGATCAGCGCCTTCATTTCCGCGCGCTTCAGGTTCGGCTGGCTGCCGCACAGGTTGCACGGGATGATCGGGAATTCGCGAAGCTCCGCGTATTTCTCGAGATCGGTTTCCTTCACGTACGCGAGCGGGCGGATCACGATGTTCTTGCCGTCGTCCGACTGCAGCTTCGGCGGCATCCCCTTCAGCTTGCCGCCGTAGAACATGTTGAGCAGCAGCGTCTGCACGATGTCGTCGCGGTGATGGCCGAGCGCGATCTTGGTCGCGCCGAGCTCGCCGGCCACGCGGTACAGGATCCCGCGGCGCAGCCGCGAGCACAGCGAGCAGGTCGTCTTGCCTTCGGGCACGAGCCGCTTGACGATGCTGTAGGTGTCCTGGTTCTCGATGTGGAACGGCACGCCGACCTGCTTCAGGTACTCGGGCAGCACGTGCTCGGGGAAGCCCGGCTGCTTCTGGTCGAGGTTCACCGCGACGATGTCGAAATCGATCGGCGCGCGCTCGCGCAGGCGCAGCAGCACGTCGAGCATCGCGTAGCTGTCCTTGCCGCCCGACAGGCACACCATCACCTTGTCGCCCTGCTCGATCATGTTGAAGTCGCCGATGGCCTGGCCGACCTGGCGCACGATCCGCTTGAACAGCTTGTTGTTCTCGTACGCTTCCTTCTGTTCGCGGCGCGTCAGCGCCGGGCGGCCGGCCGGGTCGGCGGCTGCGTCGTGGGTGGCGGCATCGGCCGCCGCGTCATTCATGTGGGGGGCGTTCATGCGCGCTCCTCGTCCTTGATGCGAAAGACTTCGACGCCGACGGCGTCGCAGTCCGGATAAGCGTCCGGTTTCTCGGTACAGACGCGTACCGCGCGCACGGCGTCGTGCGCCAGCAGGTGGGCGGCGATCGCGTCGCACAGCGTTTCCTGCAGGTGGATGTGGCCGCGCGCCACGCATTGCGCGACGCTCTGCTTCATCAGGTCGTAGTCGACGACTTCATGCAGCCGGTCGTCCACGGGAGTGGAGCGCGCGAGCGGCACGAACAGGTCGACGTTGATGACGACGCGCTGCTCGCCGCGCTTCTCGTGTTCGAAGGCACCGATGTTGATGTGCACTTCGTAGTCGCGCAGGTAGAGCCTGCGGCAGTCCGCGAGGCGGGGGTGCAGGAGAGCGGAAAACATGGTCGTCCCAGTCAAATTGGCGTGCGCACACGCAAAGCGGCGCGGGCGGCGGCAGTCAGGCCGCGCGATCCGCGCAGTTCATTCATTCGGGCCGGCGGCCGGCGGCACGAGGTGCTCGCCGCCGTCGACGGTCAGCGTCGCGCCCGTGACGCCGGGCGCGCTCGCGAGATAGCAGGCGGCCGCGGCGATGTCGTCCGCGTGCGCCGCGTGGCCGCGCACGAGCGCCGCGACCCGCACCTTCGGCGCGAGCGCCAGCGCCAGCGCCGACGTCGCGCGGTTCAGCGCGGCCTGCATCAGCGCGTGCGACAACTGCGCAGGCGCAGGGTGAAACAGCGCCTGGTCCAGCACGTGGATCGCGCATGCGCGCAGCGCTTCGTGCTCGCGCGCGGCGTCGGGCGTCGCATCGGCGAGCGCGCGGGCCAGCGCGAGCGGCGCCGTCACGTTGCGCGCGAGTGCGCCGGCGAGCGACGCGCCGTCTACCGTGTGCGCGTCGTCGGCGCCCGCGCTGGCGCTCACGAACACCGCGCACGCGGGCCGGCCGAGCGCCGCGCCGCACGCGGCGACGAGTGCGGCGGCTTCGGCTTCCAGGGCCAGATCGGCGTCGAGCACGACCGCGCGGCGGCCGAGCGCCGCGACTTCGGCGACGAGCGCGTCGGCGGCCGCATGCGGCGTGCCGGGGCTGCGCTGCAACGCGACGTCCCAGCCGTGCCGGGCGAATCCCGTCGCGAGCGCAAGACCGATCGACGCGGCGTCGGCCGCGCTGCCCAGGGCACCGGTGACGAGCGCCACGCGCAGGGTCGACGTATCGGCTGAAACGGTCATTTACAATGCCGGGATGAACCCGAAAGCTCACGAACCCGCTAGTTTACCTGCTCCCGGCCCTGACGCGCTCGCGCAGTCCGAAACCCTTGCCGCGCAACTGCGCGACGAGATCGCGGCGGCCGGCGGCTGGCTGCCGTTCGACCGCTTCATGGAGCGTGCGCTGTACGCGCCCGGCCTCGGCTATTACAGCGGCGGCGCGCGCAAGTTCGGGCGCCGCGCCGATGACGGCAGCGACTTCGTCACCGCACCCGAGCTGTCGCCGCTGTTCGCTCGGACGCTCGCGCAGCCGGTCGCGGAAGCGCTCGCGGCGAGCGGCACGCGCCGCGTGATGGAATTCGGCGCCGGCACGGGCAAGCTCGCGGCCGGTCTGCTCGCGGCGCTCGACGCGCTGGGCGCCGGACTCGACGAATACCTGATCGTCGACCTGTCCGGCGAACTGCGCGAACGGCAGCGCGACACGATCACGGCCGCCGCGCCGGCGCTCGCCGCGAAGGTGCGCTGGCTCGACGCGCTGCCCGAGCGGTTCGACGGCGTCGTGGTCGGCAACGAGGTGCTCGATGCGATGCCCGTGCGCCTGTTCGCGAAGGCGGGCGGCGCATGGCAGGAGCGCGGTGTCGCGCTCGATGCGCGGCAGGCGTTCGTGTTCGAGGACCGTCCTGCCGCGCCGGCCGGCCTGCCGGCGGTGCTCGCGGGGCTCGACGAGGCGGGCGACGGTTACGTGACCGAGACGCACGAGGCCGCGCTGGCGTTCACGCGCACCGTCTGCACGATGCTCGGCCGTGGCGCGGTGCTGCTGGTCGACTACGGCTTTCCCGCGCACGAGTACTACCACCCGCAGCGCGACCGCGGCACGCTGATGTGCCACTACCGGCACCATGCGCACGACGATCCGTTCCTGTACCCGGGGCTGCAGGACATCACCGCGCACGTCGAATTCACCGGCATCTACGACGCGGCCGTCGCGACCGGCGCCGACCTGCTCGGTTACACGTCGCAGGCGCGCTTCCTGCTGAACGCGGGCATCACCGACGCGCTGGCCGCGATCGATCCGTCGGACATCCGTGAATTCCTGCCGGCCGCGAACGCGGTGCAGAAGCTGATTTCCGAGGCCGAGATGGGCGAGCTGTTCAAGGTGATCGCGTTCTCGCGCGGCATCGACGGCACGCTCGACGCGTTCGCGCGCGGCGATCGCTCGCACGCACTCTGACGGGAGCCCGGCATGCTGCGCTGGCTGTTGACGACGTTCGTCGCGGTGATGATCCTGACGCGCTGCTGGCCGTGGCTCGGCAAGCTCGGCATCGGGCGGATGCCGGGCGACGTCACGCTGACGCTCGGCGGGCGGCGCTACCCGTTCCCGTTCATGTCGACGCTGGTGCTGACGATGCTGGTATCGATGGTGGCGCGGCTGCTCTGAGCCGCGCCTGAAGGTCGGTGCGCGCTACAGCTCGATCTCGCCGAGAATCCGGTGCGCGAGCGCTTTCGCCTCGTCGAACGCCTCTTCCTCGCTGGGGCTCGTCGAGTGGACGTCGTAACGCGTGTTCTCGGTGTCGTCCCCGTCGTCGCGCGAGAGGATCACGTAACCCTGGAACTGCCCGTTGCCCGCGTGCTGGGTATGCGCCTTGGCCGTGTAGATGCCTTTCGTGAACGTGTTCGTGTCCATGGTGCTCTCCCGCAAAAGGACACTTCATCGTAGCACTGCGGCGCAGCATGTACAGCGCCGCTTATCGGTGACCGAACAGCGTCCGGTCACCGTTCGTGCCATCGGCGTGCCGTCAGCGTTCGATCAGGGCGACGACCTCGTCGAGCGTCGGCGCGTGCGCACCCGTATGCCGGCACGCCGCGGCGCCCGCGGCCAGCGCGAACACGAGATGCTCGCGCCACGTGCGCTGCGGCGCGGCCATCAGGCTGAACAGCATGCCGCCGATCGACGCGTCGCCCGCACCGACGGTGTCGGCCACCTCGACGCGCGGCGGGCTGGCTTCATGCACGTCGCCGTCCGCGTAGAGCGTCGCCGCCTGCGCGCCGCGCGTGACGAGCACGGCCGCGCGCGGGTTCAGCGTGCGCACCGCGGCGATCGCGTCGGGGCCGTCGCCGCCGAACAGGTGCCGCAGGTCCTCGTCGGACACCTTGATCAGGTCGGCGAGCGCGGCCATCCTTTCCAGCGTCGGCCGGTACGCGGCCGTCATCAGGTTCCGGACGTTCGGGTCGAAGCTGATCTTCACGCCGCGCGCGTGCAGGTCGGCCGCGAGCGCGGCCAGCGTGCCGGCGAGCGGCTCGCGCACGAGGCTGATGCAGCCGAAATGTGCCCATTTCACGTGGTCGGTCCAGCCGGCCGGCAGCCGCGCCGGATCGAACGCGAGATCGGCGCTCGCTTCGCCGATGAAGAAATACGCGGGCGGGCGTGTCTCGTGAACGATCGCGAGCAGCGGCGGCCGTGCGACGCGCTGCAGGAAGCGCAGGTCGAGCCCGGCCGCGTCGCTCGTGCGCCACAGCACGTCGGAGAAGCAGTCTTCGCCGATCGATCCCGCGAGCGCGCTCGGCACGCCGAGCCGCGCAACCGCGCGCGCGACGTTCCAGCCGGCGCCGCCCGGTACCGACGTCCATTGCGCATCGCCCGCGCGCACCATGTCGGTCAGGATGTCGCCTGCCGACACGAAAGCCGGAAACGTGCCGCCGCTCATTGCGTCGGCTCGCTGCGCTGCGCGCGCGCGAGGGTTGCCAGCACGTCGTAGCACGCGCCCATCGTGTGATAGTCGGTCTTGCCGGCAGGGCTCTTCTCGTCGCTGTACTTGCGGTTGTCGCAGGTGAGGATGCGGTACCACGCGCCGTAGCGGTGATCGACGAAGTGCGCCCAGCTATAGCGCCAGATCTCGTCGTACCAGTCCCAGAAGCGCTCGCTGCCGGTGCGCGCGCCGAGCATCGCGGCCGCCGCGAAGGTTTCCGCCTGCACCCAGAAATACTTGTTGTGGTCGCAGATCGTGAAGTCGGGGCCGAAGCCATAGTACAGGCCGCCGTGGTCGGCGTCCCATGCGTGCGTGAGCGCGGCGTCGAACAGCTCGGCCGCGCGCGGCACGAGCCAGTCGAGCGGGCGGTGCCGTTCGAGGATCAGCAGCAGCTTCGCCCATTCGGTCTGGTGCCCGGGCTGGAAACCCCACGGGCGGAAGATGTTCGAGCTGTCTTCCTTGTTGTAGTCCCAGTCGACCGACCAGTCCGCATGGTAGTGCTCCCACACGAGCCCGCCCGACAGCGCGGCCTGACGTTGCGTGATGTGGGACGCGAGCTTTTCCGCGCGATCGAGGTACGTGAGGTGGCCGGTCGCCTCGTGGGCCGCGAGCAGCGCCTCGGTCATGTGCATGTTCGCGTTCTGGCCGCGGTACGACGACACGATCCAGTTCGGCGTCGCGTCGTCCGCGTAGAGGCCCGCGGCCGCGTCCCAGAAGCGGTGCTCGGCGAGCTCGTAGGTGGCCGCGATCAGCGGGCGTGCCTCGTCGATGCCGGCCATCGTCGCGTGCGCAGCCGCGAGCAGCACGAACGCGAGCCCGTAGCAGTGGCGCGTGCCGTCGAGCGTCGCGCGCTTCGCACCGTCGCGCCAGTCGAGTTCCCAGTCGTAGCCCTGCAGTTCGTCGTCCCAGTGCGCGTCGCGCAGGAAGCGCAGCCCGTGGCGCGCGTATTCCAGGTGGCGCGGATCGCCGAAATGCCGGTACGCCATCGCGTAGTTGAAGACGAACCGGCAACTGCTGACGAGGTGGCGCGACGTGCGGTTGTAGATGCTGCCGTCGTCGCGGAAGTAGTGGTAGAAGCCGCCCGTCGGGTCGAACGCGTTCGTTGCGTAGAAGCGCAGCGTGTCCTCGATGTGCGACAGCAGGAACGACGGATCGCGGAAACTCGCGACGAACGGCGCGGCTTGCGTGTGGGCGGCCGGCGCGGCGGTGCAGGGTTGGACCGGGGGCATGTTCATGATTCGGTGACCGTGGCGGTATCGAGTGCCGGGGAGCCGGCGGGCTGACTGCTGGCCCGCACGATCAGCTCGACGGGCAGGGAAATCTCGGTGCGTTCGGGCGAGTCGGCGAGCAGCAGCTCGACGCCGCGGCGGCCGAGCGCTTCCTTGTCGACCGCGAGCGTCGTGAGCGGCGGGCTCGCGTGCGCGGCGGCCGGGATGTTGTCGAAGCCGACGATCGCGATGTCGTCCGGAATCCGCAGGCCGCGCGCGGTGCACACGCGCTGCGCGGCGAGCGCGGCCGCGTCGTTGTACGCGAACACGGCTTCGGGGCGCGGGCCCGGCGCGTCGAGCAGCTGCTCCATCGCGCGCGCGGCGCCGGTGTCGGGATCGAGCCCCGCGTCGATCGTCACTTCGTAGGCGGGATCGAACAGCCGCCCGGCTTCGAAGAACGCGCGCCGGTAGCCGATCGCGCGCTGCGCGATGCTGTAGTGCGCGGGCGAGCCGCCGATGAACGCAATCCGCGTGCGGCCGGTGGCGAGCAGGTGGCGCATCGCGAGCGCCGCACCCGTTGCGTTGTCGATGTTCACCGAGCGCAGGCCGGGCGCCCACAGGTCGATCAGCACGAGCGGCCGGCCGGTCGCGGCGAGCGCCTCGATCGTCTCCGGCTCGATGAAGCCGGCCACCGCGATCGCGTCGGGCGCGTGCGGGCGCATCTGGCGCAGCACGTCGTCGTTCGGCCCGACCGTGAGCAGCGTCGGCACGATGCCGCGCTCGCGGCAGGCGTCCTCGACGCCGTGCAGCACGTGCGAGAAGAACGGGCTGGCCGGAAAGCGGTTGTGCTGGCGATGCAGCAGGAAGGTGAGCCGGCGGATGCGCGGCCGCAGCTGCGCGGGATCGTAGCCGAGCCGCTGCGCGATCTCGACGATGCGCGCACGCGTGGCTTCGGACAGGCCCGGCTGGTTTTTCAGCGCGCGGGAGACGGTGCCGATCGAGACCTCTGCCGCCCGCGCCACATCGCGAATGGTGGTACCCATCGTTCGGGGTCCGGTTTGTTTAGGGTGAAAGCGATTGTATAGTAAAACGTATCGCGGAATTCGGGCCGGATAACCGGGGAATACCCGAGAATTACCGGTTTTTAAGCGCTAATCTGCGAAAACGACGTTACTAAAAATACTAAACAAAACACGAAAAAGGCAAGGTGGACGTGCCGGTGCCCGGCGAGCGGGAAGTGGCGGCCAGCGTGCCGGCTTCGCGCATGCGCGCACGCGTGCCCGGCGGCTTGCTTGGGCCGGCGGGAAGGCCGGATGCAACGAGCGGCCCGGCAGCGCGGCGGGCGTCCGGGCGTGACGGACGGCGGCGCATCGCCGCCGCATCGGGCACCTTGCGCCCGCGAACGAGGGAGGCCGGCTGCCCGCCGGTCAGCGTATTGCCACGGCCGGCGGTTCGCCGCGATCGCGCAACGCGGCGCGGCCCGCATCGAGGTCGACGACCGCGAGCCCGTCCGGCTGCTGTTTCGCGCGCCGCTTCGCGAGCGCGGCGACCGATGCGATCTCGTCGCTGCCGTAGCGTTTCGCGCCGTGCGCGCCGGCCGGCACGCCGACCGCGCCGATCGCCATCGTCACGAAACCGAAGAACGCCGGGTTGCCGTGGCGGTCCTCGCCGCGCAGCCCGCCCGCCTGCCGGTCGGCCTGCGTGTAGAAGCGCTGCGCGCCGTCGTTGAAGCGCGCGATCGCGTCGGCGGCGCGTTTGCGCCAGTCGTCGCGCTGGAACAGCACGAGGAAATCGTCGCCGCCGACGTGCCCGAGAAAGTCGCGCTGCGGATCGCACACGCCGGCCAGCACCGTCGCGGCGAACTTCAGCACCTCGTCGCCCTGCCAGTAGCCGTACTGGTCGTTGAACGGCTTGAACTGGTTCAGGTCGACGTAGCACGCATGAAAGCCGGCGTCGCGCTGGAGCAGGCGGTCGATGTGCGCGCTGATCGGGATGTTGCCGGGCAGGAACGTCAGCGGGTTCGCATAACGCGCGGCCTCGATGCGCATCTCGGTCACCGCGCGCACGAGGCTCTCGCCGGTGCCGAGCCCGACGTAGCGGCCGTGTTCGGTGATCACGACGCCGTCCGCGAGGTAGCGCTGGTCGTGGCTCGCGAGCAGCATCGCGAGCTGCTCGAACGTCGTCGCGTTGTCGATCATCAGCGGCGCGTCATTCGCGAACTGCAGGCACGGCTTCTTCCCGAACACCTCGCGGTGGTACGGCAGCGCGAAGCGGTCGATGAAGCCGCGGCGATTCACGAGCGCGACGGGCCGCCCGCGTTCGACGAGTGCGACCGCGTGCAGGTCGGGCATCCGGTTGAACAGGTCGAGCACGTCGTTGCTGGTCGCGTCGCGCGGCAGGGCCGGCGCCGGAACCAGCATCTTTCCGGCGATCGTGCCGGCCGGCCGCACCGGGCGCGTCGCGCCGGGAAACACCGCGATGTGCGGCGTGCGGATCGCGTCACGCGCGGCCGGTGCGACGACCCGCGACGGCCGCGCGTTCGGCCGGCCGAGCAGGAAACCCTGCACGCAGCAGATGCCCATGTCGCGCACGACGATCAGGTCGCTTTCGTTCTCGATGCCTTCCGCGATCAGTTGCGCGCCGCTTGCCTGCGCGAAGTGCTGCATCGCCTTCACGGCCTCGAACTTCAGCGGGTCGCGCGCGATGTCGTGGATGAAGAAGCGGTCGATCTTCACGACGTCCGGATGCAGGCGCAGCCACAGGTTCATGCTCGCGTTCGCGGTGCCGTAGTCGTCGAGTGCGAACTGGATGCCGGCGTCGCGCAGCGACGCGACTGCCGGCCCGATATGGGCGATGTCCGTCGTCGCGTTCTGCTCGGTCAGTTCGATCACGATGCGCTCGGCGCCGACCCGCGCATGGTCGAGCCGTTGGCGGGCGCGCTCGCGTTCGCGCGCGAGCTGCAGGATCGTGCCCGCGCTGAAATTGAGGAACAGCTTGCCGTCGCAGCCGAGCGCCGCGAACGCGTCGAGGCAGGTGAGCGCGGCGGCCTGTTCGAGCGCGATGGTCTCGCCGTCGCGCGCGGCCTGCGCGAACAGCGCGGCGGGCGTTTCGAGGTCGGTGCCGCGCGGGCCGCGTATCAGGCCCTCGTAGCCGACGACCGTCCCCGACCCGAGATCGACGATCGGCTGGAAGACGGCGGCCAGCGCACGATCCGCGATCAGGCGGGTGGTGCGGGCGGCGGCGGAGTCGGGATGGGGCGCGGGCATGGGCGAGGGCAGCCGAATCGACGGGACGCACGACTTAACGGCACCGCTCGCGGAGAATTGAATGAAGATTTCGTGACGCGACGGGCATTGCTGGTGCATCGCGTGGGGGCGTGGGTGGAAGGGCGTTGCGGTGGGAAGGCGGAAGGCGGAAGGCGGAAGGCGGAAGGCGGAAGGCGGAAGGCGGAAGGCGGAAGGCGGAGGGTGGAGGGCAGAAGGCAGAAGGCAGAAGGCATAGCCCCGGGACGGCACGACCCGGCGGCCGTCCCGCTGCCCCGACCGTCAGCGCTTGCCCGCGCTCAGCGCGCCGGGCGCCGATGCCGCGTCGCCCTCGTCGTGCTCGCCGCTCATGTCGCGCGCGCCCCAGCGCTGCGCGAGCGCCGCGCACGCCATCAGCTGGATCTGGTGGAACAGCATCAGCGGCAGCACGATCGCCCCGACCGCGTTCGCCGAGAAGATCACCTTCGCCATCGGCACGCCGGCCGCGAGGCTCTTCTTCGATCCGCAGAAGATGATCGTGATCTGGTCGGCGCGGTTGAAGCCGAGCCGCTTGCTGACGAACGCGGTCAGCAGGAGCGCGATCGCGAGCAGCACGAGGTTGACGACGAGCAGGCCGCCGAGCGCGCGCGGCGGGATCTGGTGCCAGAGGCCTTCGTTGACGGCCTCGCTGAACGCGACGTAGACGACGAGCAGGATCGAGCCCTGGTCGACGAAGCGCAGCACGCCGCGATTGCGGTCGATCCAGTCGCCGATCACGGGCCGCAGCAACTGGCCGGCGATGAACGGCACGAGCAGCTGCATCACGATGCTGCCGACGGTGCTCCACGGCGACGCGGTCGCGGCCGATTGCGACGTGATCATCAGCCCGACGAGCGCCGGCGTGACGAAGATCCCGAGCAGGCTCGACGCGGATGCCGCGCACACGGCGGCAGGCACGTTGCCCTTCGCAATCGACGTGAACGCGATCGACGACTGGACCGTCGACGGCAGCGTGCACAGGAACAGCACGCCCGCATACAGCGTCGGCGTGACGAGCGGCTGCAGCACCGGTTTCAGCGCGAGGCCGAGCAGCGGGAACAGCGCGAACGTGCTGAGCAGCACGACCGCGTGTAGCCGCCAGTGCGTCGCGCCCGCGACGACGGCTTCGCGCGACAGCTTCGCGCCGTGCAGGAAGAACAGCAGGCCGACGGCGATGTTGGTCGCCCAGTTGAACGCATGGGCGGCCGGGCCGCGGCAGGGCAGCAGGCTCGCCAGCACGACGGTGCCGACGAGCGCGAGCGTGAAGTTGTCGGGAAGAAAACGGGGACGGGCCATCGGGAACTCGATTCGGAAACGACGGGGGCGCGCGTCGCGCGCGCGGATGGCGCCATTGTCCCGGTTGATGATTCACTACACAAATTCATTGTGAGAATCGATTGATGAAACAATCTCATGCAGTGGCGTTCACGGCACCGGCCCGGCCATGCGCAAAACGGCAGAAGAATGTTCTGTCCCGGTCGCGTGCCGAAGTGAAAAAACCTAGCAGTAACATGGTGTTACACCGATGCCGGCGACATAACACTTTTTGGCTCGACACACTTTCGGCACGCTCATAAATTACTGCTGAAAGCCTTGGGTCGGCCGAAAGGAGCCGGCGGCGGGCATGGACAGGCATTGCACGATGACGGAACGGGTGAAACGGAAGATCGGACGATGGGTGGCGGGCGTGCTCGGCGCGTTGCTGATGCCGTTCGCGCTCGCGCAGCCGCCGCACGGCGGTCATGCGTTCGGCGGCCACGGTTTCGGTGGCGGCGACATGCGCGCGTACGGTCAGCCGGCCGGCGGTGGTCCCGTCTGGCGCCACGTTACGCCCCCCGCCGGTGCACGCGCCGGCGGCGTGAGCGGCTACGGTTCCCGCTGGGGGCTGCGGCCGACGCCGTCGTATGGCCATTACGCCGCGCAAAGCCCGTATCGCCCGATCAGCGCCGACGTGCGCCAGATGCCGCGCCCGCCGGGCGGCGGCAACGTGCCGCTGCGCGCCGGTTCGATCCGCGCCGACGTCGCGCGCTACAACGAGGAGCGCGGCGGCCGTCCGATGCCGCCGCCCCGCTCGCAGGAAGAGCCTGCGCACTCGCCGTATTTCTCCCCGTTCTACCGAAACTGAGCGCCCGCGCGCTCGTCCCTCCGGCGGCTGATGCGAATTCGCCACAGTCGCGCACAGATTTCCGCTGATTTTCCCGTCGCATTGCGCTATCTTTCGCGCCCGGCTCGCATGTGCCACGCAGCCGTCCGGCCGTGCGACCGCGTCCACGCCGGGCCGTCGGCGGGTACCCGGCCATGTATCAATTCCGCGAAGTTAATGCTGCCGCTATACCCGCAATAAGTGTGCGCAATTTTGACCGGACGAATGATCCGTAAAGATGGCTGCGCCCCATACGACGCAAGCACTCGGCTCCAAAAAACAACGCTCGCGCCACTTATCGACAATTCGACAAAATCTGGAGATCCAATGAAAGCATTCGCTCGCCGTGCGTCGCGCACGTCCGTCAAGCTGATCGCCGCGGCTGCCTGCGTGGCGGCTACCGCTCCCGTCCATGCACAGTCGAGCGTGTCGCTCTACGGTCAGGTCGACGAATGGGTCGGCGCCACCAAGTTCCCGGGCGGCGACCGCGCGTGGAACGTGAGCGGCGGCGGGATGTCGACGTCGTACTGGGGCATGCACGGCGCCGAGGATCTCGGCAACGGCTACAAGGCGATCTTCACGCTGGAAAGCTTCTTCCGCGCGCAGAACGGCCAGTTCGGCCGCTTCCAGGGCGACACGTTCTTCGCACGCAACGCGTACGTCGGCATCGATTCGCCGTACGGCACGGTGACGGCCGGCCGCCTGACGACGCACCTGTTCCTGTCGACGATCCTGTTCAACCCGTTCTACGACTCGTACACGTTCTCGCCGATGGTGTACCACGTGTTCCTCGGCCTCGGCACGTTCCCGACCTACCCGAGCGACCAGGGTGCCGTCGGCGATTCGGGCTGGAACAACGCGCTGTCGTACACGTCGCCTTCGTTCGGTGGCCTGAATTTCGGCGCGATGTACGCGCTCGGCAACCAGGCCGGCGACAACGGCTCGAAGAAGTGGAGCGCGCAGTTCAACTACGCGAACGGCCCGTTCGCGGCGACCGCGGTCTATCAATACGTGAACTTCAACAACGGCCCGCGTGACCTGAGCGCGCTGGTGGCCGGCATGAAGAGCCAGGGCATCGCGCAAGTCGGCGCGACCTATGACCTGAAGTACGTGAAGCTGTTCGGCCAGTACATGTATACGAAGAACGACCAGGTCGCGGGCAGCTGGCACGTGAATACTGCGCAGGGCGGCGTGTCGGTGCCGCTCGGCGTGGGCAACGCGATGGCGTCGTACGCATACTCGCGCGACGCGGGCGGCCTCGACCAGACGCGCCAGACCTGGGCCGTCGGCTACGACTATCCGCTGTCCAAGCGCACGGACGTCTACGCTGCTTACATGAACGACCACATCAGCGGCCTGTCGACCGGCAACACGTTCGGCGCCGGCATCCGCGCGAAGTTCTGACGCGCACGCGCGACCGCCGCGCCGGACGCGCGCGAAAAGCGCGTCCAGGCTGCATGTTTTCCCGCCAGAACGGCGCCGCCACTCGCGGCGCCGTTTTGCCTTTCTTGACCTTTCTGTTGCCCCGCCTTTGTTACCCTATCTCGTAATTGGACCATTCCCCCGTCATTACGAGCGAGTTCGATGGATACCCTCGTCAGCATGAATGTGTTTCGCTACGTCGTCGAAGTGGGCAGCTTCGTCGGCGCGGCCGAGCGCATGCAGATGTCGGCTGCGATGGCGAGCAAGCACGTGATGCATCTCGAGCAGCAGCTCGGTGCGCGGCTGCTGCATCGCACGACACGACGCGTCGCGCCTACCGAGGCCGGACGCGAATACTACGAGCGCCTCGTGCAGGCGCTGTCGGAACTCGACGAAGCCGGGCAGGCAGTCGGCGCCGCGAGCGTGGTGCCGCAAGGCAGGCTGCGCGTCACGTCGCTGTCCGCGTTCGGGCTGCGGCACGTGATGCAGGCCGTCACCGATTATGCGGGCCGGTTCCCGGACGTGACCGTCGACATGACGCTGTCCGATCGCGTGGTCGACCTGATCGAGGAAGGCTACGACGTCGCGGTGCGCGCGGCGCCGAACGGATTGAAATCGTCGTCGCTGGTCGCGCGGCAGATCGCGACCGCGCACATCCTGCTGGTCGCGTCGCCCGAGTATCTCGAGAAGCACGGCACGCCCCAGACGATCGCCGATCTCGCGCACCACAACTACCTGCGGCGCGATTCGAATTCGACGATGCTCGACGCGCTGGTGATCGACGCGGCCGCCGCGTCGCGCGTGAACCTGAACGGCAACCTGATCGTGAACCATCTCGAAGGGCTGCGTGCGGCCGTGCTCGCGGGCGCGGGCATCGCGCTGCTCGGCACCGAGGTGGTCGGCGACGACATCGAGTCCGGCCGGCTCGTGCCGGTGCTGATCGATGCGGTGCCGCCGCACGAGGCGCCGATCTATGCGGTCTACGCGAGCCGTCGTCACGTGTCCGCGAAGGTGCGTTCGTTCGTCGATTTCCTGGCGGCGCGTTTCGAAGGGCAGTCGCTGTGCCCGTCGATCGAATCGCGCCTGCGCGTGCTGCCGATCACGCGGATGAAGCGCGCGGTGTGAACCGTGCATCCCGCCGCGGCGGGGCGATGAAAACAAAAGCGCGAGCCGTTGTGAACTGCACCCCAAAAGTTGG
>NZ_LDUL01000096.1:0-23685 GCF_001043615.1 Burkholderia sp. LK4 | reverse complement strand
GGATAAGGCGGCGGGAACAGAGGCGGGCGGGGCGGGTGCCGGTCGTTGCGCACCGACCGGTGACGCGCACGGCAGGAACGCGGCCGTGACGGCTGCGCAAACGGCAAGGCGAAGAACGGTACGCGTGGAAGGCATCATCGGGACCGCACGTTGGAACGGAGGGCGAAGGTGCTGTCCCGCCGGCGCACGGCCGGCGGGCGGCGCGGCGGGACGGTCACGATTGTAGCCGACGCGAGTGACCGGGCAGGGCGAGCGGGCCGCGCGCTCCACGCCGGTGGGACGGGCGAAAATACGGGCGAAAAAAAACCGGCCCAACCGGGCCGGTTTTTCGTCTGTGCCGAAGCAGCGTGGCGCTTAAACCTGCGCGCCTGCGTTGGGATCGTCCGGATCGTGCGCGGTCTTCTTTTCCTTGATCAGGTCTTCGCGCTTGATGCCGAGCCACATCGCGAGCGAGCCCGCGACGAACACCGACGAGTAGATGCCGAACATGATGCCGACCGTCAGCGCCAGGGCGAAGTAGTGCAGCGTCGGGCCGCCGAAGAAGAACATCGACAGCACCATCATTTCGGTCGACGTGTGCGTGATGATCGTACGCGACATCGTGGTCGTGATCGCGTGGTTGATCACTTCCTGCACGGTCATCTTGCGTTCGCGGCGGAACGTTTCGCGGATCCGGTCGAAGATGACGACCGACTCGTTGACCGAGTAGCCGAGCACCGCGAGGATCGCCGCGAGCACCGCCAGCGAGAACTCCCACTGGAAGAACGCGAAGAAGCCGAGAATGATCACGACGTCGTGCAGGTTGGCGATGATGCCGGCCACCGCGTACTTCCACTCGAAGCGGAACGACAGGTAGATCACGATGCCGATCACGACGCACGCGAGCGCGAGCAGGCCGTCGGTCGCGAGTTCGCGGCCGACCTGCGGGCCGACGAATTCGACGCGTTGCAGCGTGACGTCCGGGCTCTGTGCCTTCAGCGCGCTCATCACCTGGTCGCTCTGCTGGGCGGACGTGAGGCCTTCCTTCAGCTGCAGCCGGATCAGCACGTTGCGCGACGTGCCGAAGTTCTGCACCTGCGCGTCGGCGTAGCCGAGCTTGCCGAGCGTTGCGCGCACGGGTTCGAGTTCGGCGGCCTGCTGGTACTGCACCTCGATCACCGTCCCGCCGGTGAATTCGACGGACAGGTGCAGCCCGCGGTGGAACAGGAAGAACACGGCGGCGAGGAACGTGACCAGCGAGATCACGTTGAACACCAGCGCGTGCCGCATGAACGGAATGTCTTTACGGATGCGGAAAAATTCCATGGTCTTCTCCGGGGCCTTATTGGGTCGAGCCCGGTTTCTTCGGCGACACGCCTTGCTGCGCGCGGTTGCGCAGCTGCGGCTTGCCGGTGCGCGGCGCGTTGCCCTTCGCGGGCGCGGCGAGCTTCGCGGCACGCGCGGTGTCGGTCGCATCGTCCGCCTCGGCGAACGGTGCGGCGGCAGCGGCGCCTTCCGGCTTCCACACCTGGCCGATCGCGAGCGACTTCAGCTTCTTGCGGCCGCCGTACCAGAGGTTGACGATCCCGCGCGAGAAGAACACCGCGGAGAACATCGACGTCAGGATACCGAGGCAGTGCACGATCGCGAACGCGCGAACCGGGCCCGAGCCGAACGCGAGCAGCGCGAGGCCGGCGATCAGCGTCGTGACGTTCGAGTCGAGAATCGTCGCCCATGCGTGCGCGTAGCCCGACTGGATCGCGAGCTGCGGCGGCTGGCCCGCGCGCAGTTCCTCACGCACGCGCTCGTTGATCAGCACGTTCGAGTCGATCGCCATACCGAGCGCGAGTGCGATAGCGGCGATACCGGGCAGCGTCAGCGTGGCCTGCATCAGCGACAGCACGGCGACGAGCAGCAGCAGGTTCACCGACAGGCCGATCACCGAGATCACGCCGAACAGCATGTAGTACGCGATCATGAACACGGCGATCGCGCAGAAGCCCCAGATCACCGAGTGGACGCCCATCTTGATGTTGTCGGCGCCGAGGCTCGGGCCGATCGTGCGTTCCTCGATGATGTCCATCGGCGCGGCGAGCGAACCGGCGCGCAGCAGCAGCGCGAGGTCGGCCGCGGCCTGCGGCGTCGGCTGGCCCGTGATCTGGAAGCGGTCGCCGAGCTCCGACTGGATCGTCGCGACCGTCAGCACCTCGCCCTTGCCCTTCTCGAACAGCACCATTGCCATCGGCTTGCCGATGTTCTCGCGCGACACCGCGCGCACCGAGCGGCCGCCCGCCGAATCGAGGCGGATGTTGACCGACGGACGCTGGTGATCGTCGAAACCGGCCGATGCATCGATGATGCGGTCACCCGTGAAGATCACTTCCTTCTTCAGCAGCACCGGCGCCTGGTTGCCCTGCGTGAACAGTTCTTCACCCGGCGGCACCGGGTCGTTCGGGTTCGGGTGCGTGTTGATCGGGTCGGCGAGGCGCGCTTCGAGCGTCGCGGTGCGGCCGATGATGTCCTTCGCCTTCGCGGTGTCCTGCACGCCCGGCAGCTCGACGACGATACGGTCGCTGCCCTGCTGCTGCAGGATCGGCTCCGACACGCCGAGTTCGTTCACGCGGTTGTGGAGCGTCGTCAGGTTCTGCTTGAGCGCGGCGTCCTCGACGGACTTCTGCACGGCCGGCGTAAACGTGCCGACGACCTGCGTGCCGCCGCCGCCGGGCTGGGTCGCCCATTGCAGTTCGGTGATCGACAGCGCGAGCACCTTGCGGGCGTCTTCCGCCGTCTGCGCATCGCTGAAATTGACGACCACGGACTGGTCGACGCGGCTCACGCCGCCGTCGCGGATGTTCTTGTCGCGCAGCAGCGTGCGCGCGTCGGACGCGTCGGAATCGAGCTTCTTCGTGAGCGCGCCCGTCATGTCGACCTGGAGCAGGAAGTGAACGCCGCCACGCAGGTCGAGGCCGAGATACATCGGCAGCGCGTGCAGCGCGGTCAGCCAGCGCGGCGACGCGCTCTGCAGGTTCAGCGCGACGACGTACTGCGGATCGTTCGGGTCGGCGTTCAGCGACTTCTGCAGCAGGTCCTTGACGCGCAGCTGCGTGTCGGTGTCCTTCAGGCGCACGCGGATGTTCGCGTTCGTCGCCGTGTTCTCGAAGGTGACGTCGTCCGGCGTGATCTGCGCGGCGGCGAGCGCCGATTCGACCTGGGTCAGCGTGGTCGAGTCGAGCTTGACCGTGGCCTTGCCGCTCGACACCTGCACCGCCGGCGCTTCGCCGAAGAAGTTGGGCAATGTGTACAGAAGGCCGATGGCGAGCGCCACGACCATCACGACATATTTCCAGAGTGGATAACGATTCATGAGGGAGCCGAACGGGGGGTTGGCGTGAAAGCGTCGCGTCCGGCGCCGCGGCGGCCCGCTCTCTCAGGCGGGCACGGCGCGGGAAGCCGGACGCTCGGTGAAGGGCTTACAGCGACTTGATCGTGCCCTTCGGCAGAATGGTCGTGACCGCGGCCTTCTGCACGGTGATTTCGGTGCCTTCGGCGATCTCGACGCCGATGTAGCCTTCGGTGACCTTCGTCACCTTGCCCACGAGGCCGCCGCTCGTGACGACTTCGTCGCCCTTGGCCATGGCCGCGAGCATGTTGCGGTGCTCCTTCTGACGCTTCATCTGCGGACGGATCATGATGAAGTAGAGCACGGCAAACATCAGGATGAGCGGCAGGAAGCTCATCAGGCTCGATTCGGCGCCACCGGCACCTTGGGCGAACGCGTTGGAAATGAACGGCACGTTGGTCTCTCCGTAGGGGAAGATCGAAAAATAAGCCGGTTATTCTACCACCGGCCCCATGCGCAAACGGCTCGGCAAATGCGCTTTCGGATCAAGCTGTTAAAGCGCGAACCGGTGCTGTTGCGACTCGCTTGGAAAGGCAATTGTAATGTTTGGCGGCCGGATTCGACCGTCGGGACGCGTTATTTAGTACACGTCCTATGTGACGGGCCGCGGCGCGGGCAGCCGGCCCGTCAGTCGACCCCTCTCGCGCGATCCTCCGCGAAGCGCTGGCGGAACGCGTCGAACGTATGGGTCTCGATCGCGTCGCGGATCTCGCTCATCAGCTGCAGGTAGTAGTGCAGGTTGTGGATCGTGTTGAGCTGCGCGCCGAGGATCTCGCCGACGCGGTGCAGGTGATGCAGGTAGCCGCGCGAGAAGTTCTGGCACGTGTAGCACGAGCAACTCGCGTCGAGCGGTTTCAGCGAGTTCTTGTGCGTCGCGTTGCGGATCTTCACGTCGCCGAAGCGCGTGAAGAGCCAGCCGTTGCGGGCGTTGCGGGTCGGCATCACGCAGTCGAACATGTCGACGCCGTTCGCGACGCCCTCGACCAGGTCCTCCGGCGTGCCGACACCCATCAGGTAGTGCGGCTTGTTGGCCGGCAGCTTCGGGCCCACGTGGCGTAGCACGCGCATCATGTCTTCCTTCGGTTCGCCGACCGACAGCCCGCCGATCGCGAGGCCGTGGAAGCCGAGTTCCGCGAGGCCCGCGAGCGATTCGTCGCGCAGGTCCTCGAACATGCCGCCCTGGACGATCCCGAACAGCGCGTTCGGGTTGCCGAGCCGGTTGAATTCGTCGAGCGAGCGCTTCGCCCAGCGCAGCGACATGCGCATCGAGTCGGCCGCTTCCTTGTGCGTGGTCGGCACGCCGTCGGTCGCATACGGCGTGCACTCGTCGAACTGCATCACGACGTCGGAGTTCAGCACCTTCTGGATCTGCATCGACACTTCCGGCGACAGGAACAGCTTGTCGCCGTTGATCGGCGACGCGAACGTGACGCCGTCCTCGGTGATCTTGCGCAGGTCGCCGAGCGAGAACACCTGGAAGCCGCCCGAGTCGGTCAGGATCGGCTTGTTCCAGCCCATGAAGCCGTGCAGGCCGCCGTGCGCGTCGATCGTGTCGAGGCCCGGGCGCAGCCACAGGTGGAACGTGTTGCCGAGAATGATCTGAGCCTTGATCTCGTGCAGCTCGCGCGGCTGGATCGCCTTCACGGTGCCGTACGTGCCGACCGGCATGAAGATCGGCGTCTCGACCACGCCGTGATTGAGCTTCACGCGGCCGCGGCGCGCATGGCCGTCGGTCGTCAGCAGTTCGAATTCGAGCCCGTTTGCGGGGCGGTCCTGCACGGGGGCGTGCGTATCGTGCGTATCGTGGGATGAACCTTCGGTCATCGCTTTATTCTCCTTGCCACCGGAGAACAGTCCGGCGCATGTTGGAAACGCCGCCGGCAGGCCGGCGGCGGGGAAAAACAGGTGCGCGCCATCGTAGCGCGTACCGCGGGAAAAGGGGCAACCGCGCGGGGTAACCGCGCGGAGCCACCCACGCGGCGTGCGGCAGCGCGAAGCGCAACGTCCGCCGCGCAATCGCGGGCCGCCGCATGTTCGCGCCTGTCGTGCTACGCGCGCGGCGTCTCCGGCGTGTCGCGCCGCGTGAGCAGCATCGCGTCGCCGTAGCTGAAGAAGCGGTAGCGTTGTTCGATCGCGTGACGGTACGCGGCCCGGATCGTCTCGACGCCCGCGAACGCGGACACCAGCATCAGCAGCGTCGACTTCGGCAGGTGGAAATTCGTCACGAGCCGGTCGACCACGCGGAAACGATAGCCCGGCGTGATGAAGATGTCGGTCTCGGCCTGCGTCGCCGCGAGCGGGCGGCCCGCTTCGTCGGCGGTGCGCGCCGCGGCTTCGAGCGCGCGCATCGACGTCGTGCCGACCGCGATCACGTTGCCGCCGCGCGCGCGGGTCGCGGCGATCTTGTCGACGAGCGACTGCGGCAGGTCATACCACTCGCTGTGCATCTTGTGCTCGGCGATGTTGTCGACGCGCACCGGCTGGAACGTGCCGGCACCGACGTGCAGCGTCAGTGTCGCGCGCTCGACGCCCATCGCGTCGAGCCGGTCGAGCAGCGGCTGGTCGAAGTGCAGGCCGGCCGTGGGTGCGGCGACCGCCCCCGGATTGCTCGCATAGACGGTCTGGTAGCGCGTCTCGTCGGTCGCGTCCGGATCGTGCTCGATATAGGGCGGCAGCGGCAGGCGGCCGTACTGCTCGATCAGGTCGAGGCACGGTTCGGGGAAGACCAGCGTGAAGAACGGCTCGACGCGCTCGCCGACGGTCACGTCGAACGCATCGGCGAGACGCAGCGTCGTGCCGGCCCCCGGCGACTTGCTTGCGCGGATCTGCGCGAGCGCCGTGTGCGTGCCGGTCACGCGCTCGACCAGCACCTCGATCTTGCCGCCGCTGGCCTTCTGGCCGAAGAACCGCGCCTTCAGCACCTTGGTATCGTTGAAGACGAGCAGGTCGCCGGGTGCGATGCACGACGGCAGCTCGGCGAAGCGGCGGTCGACGAGGCGCGCGGGCTCGACGGTGCCGTCGACCTCGAGCAGGCGGCTCGCGGTGCGGTCGGGCAGCGCGGTTTGCGCAATCAGCTCGGGCGGCAGATTGAAATCGAAATCGGAAAGCGTGAACATGCGGGCTGGTTCGAAACGGCCGGCGAGCGTTGCCGGCAGGGCGGAAACGCGTAAATGGGGCGCGCGAGCCGCTATGATGACGGGATGCGCGGCCTGGCCGGCGTCGTTCGTTCGGACGACGTGAAAGCCGCTATTGTACTTGCCTTGCGAAGCACCCAGACGATCCGATGCCTGTGTCACCACGCCGTTCCTCCGCTGCCGTTGCCGATTCCGCCGATCCGTTCGACGCGGAGGATGCCGCGCCGCCCGTGCACGACACGGCGGCGCGCACCGTGCCGCGCCGTGCCGGCCCGAAGCGCGGCGCCGACGGCAGGCTCGCGCAGCCGGCGGCGGCCGCGCCCGATGCCGACGGCGCCGCTGCGGGCGATGCAGCGGGCGAGGCCGGCGCATCCGGCACGAAGCGCAAGAAGAAGCCGGCCGCCGACAAGCCCGTGAAGACCGCCGACAAGCTCGCGAAGCTCGGCCTCACGCGCTCGATCGATCTCGTGCTGCATCTGCCGATGCGCTACGAGGACGAAACCACGCTCACGCCGATCGGCGAGCTGCTGCCGGGCGGCGTCGCGCAGACCGAAGGGGTCGTGTTCGACAACGAGGTCGCGTATCGCCCGCGCCGCCAGCTCGTCGTGAAGATCCAGGACGACGACGGCGAGCAGCTCGTGCTGCGCTTCCTCAATTTCTACGGCTCGCAGGTCAAGCAGATGGCCGTCGGCCAGCGGCTGCGCGTGCGCGGCGACGTGCGCGGCGGCTTTTTCGGGATGGAGATGGTGCATCCGGCCGTGCGCGTCGTCGAAGCCGATGCGCCGTTGCCGCAGGTGCTCACGCCCGTCTATCCGAGCACGGCCGGCGTGTCGCAGGCGTACCTGCGCAAGGCGATCGAGAACGCGGTGGAGCGCACGCCGCTGCCCGAGCTGCTGCCGCCCGAGATCCAGCGCGACTACCTGAAGCCGCTCGACGTGCCGACGCTCGAGCAGGCCGTGCGCATCCTGCATCACCCGCGCGTCGATTCCGACGAAGCCGCGCTGATGGACGGTTCGCATCCGGCGTGGACGCGCATCAAGTTCGAGGAACTGCTCGCGCAGCAGCTGTCGCTCAAGCGCGCGCACGAGGAGCGCCGCACGCGCGCGGCGCCCGCGATGCCGCGCCGCACCGCGAGCGATGCCGATGCGCTGACGACCCGGCTCTATGCCGCGCTGCCGTTCACGCTGACGGGCGCGCAGGCGCGCGTCGTCGACGAGATCGCGCGCGACCTCACGCTCGCGCACCCGATGCAGCGGCTGCTGCAGGGCGACGTCGGCAGCGGCAAGACGGTGGTCGCGGCGCTGGCCGCCACGCAGGCGATCGACGCCGGCTACCAGGCCGCGCTGATGGCGCCCACCGAAATCCTCGCGGAGCAACATGCGCGCAAGCTGCGCGCGTGGCTCGAGCCGCTCGGCGTCACGGTGGCGTGGCTCGCGGGCAGCCTGAAGGCGAAAGAGAAACGCGCGGCGATCGAGGCGGCCGCGCTCGGCACCGCGCAGCTCGTGATCGGCACGCACGCGATCATCCAGGACACGGTCGAATTCGCCCGGCTCGGCCTCGTGATCGTCGACGAGCAGCACCGCTTCGGCGTCGAGCAGCGGCTCGCGCTGCGGGCGAAGGCCGCGAACGCGGCCAACGGCGCGCGCGACTTCCAGCCGCACCAGTTGATGATGTCGGCCACGCCGATTCCGCGCACGCTCGCGATGACGTATTACGCGGATCTCGAGGTGTCGACGATCGACGAGCTGCCGCCGGGCCGCACGCCGGTGCTGACGCGCCTCGTCGGCGACGCGCGGCGCGATGAGGTGATCGCCCGCGTGCGCGAGGCCGCGCTGACCGGGCGCCAGGTGTACTGGGTGTGCCCGCTGATCGAGGAGAGCGAGACGCTGCAGCTGCAGACGGCCGTCGAGACTTACGAGACGCTCGCCGCCGCGCTCCCGGAGCTGAAGGTCGGGCTCGTGCACGGCCGGCTGTCGCCGGCCGACAAGGCGGCCGTGATGGAAGCGTTCACGCGCAACGAAGTGCAACTGCTCGTCGCGACGACCGTGATCGAGGTCGGCGTCGACGTGCCGAACGCGTCGCTGATGGTGATCGAGCACGCGGAGCGCTTCGGCCTCGCGCAGCTGCACCAGTTGCGCGGCCGGGTCGGGCGCGGCACCGCGGCGTCGGTGTGCGTGCTGCTGTACACGGGGCCGCTGTCGCTCACCGGCCGCGAGCGGCTGAAGACGATGCGCGAAACGACCGATGGCTTCGAGATCGCGCGGCGCGACCTCGAGATCCGCGGCCCCGGCGAATTCCTCGGCGCCCGCCAGTCGGGCGCGGCGATGCTGCGCTTCGCGAACCTCGAGACCGACGGCTGGCTGATCGATCCGGCCCGCGAAGCCGCGACGCGGCTGATTGCCGCGTATCCCGAAATCGTCACGCAGCATCTCGCGCGCTGGCTCGGCGCGCGGGAGCAGTATCTGAAGGCCTGATCCGCGGGTTGGGGCCGGATCCGGAATCGCCATTCGACGCATGCCGATGCAGAGAAACTTGGCGAACCGGTGTCACAGGGTGTATAAATTAAACCTATCGCCTGTATATCTCTGATTGACCCACAATGACGCTGACTGAATTGAAATACATCGTCGCGGTCGCGCGCGAACGGCATTTCGGCCGTGCGGCCGAAGCCTGCTTCGTGAGCCAGCCGACGCTGTCGGTGGCGATCAAGAAGCTCGAAGACGAGCTGAACGTGCAGATTTTCGAGCGCGGCGCGAGCGAAGTGAGCGTGACGCCGATCGGTGACCAGATCGTCACGCAGGCGCAGCGCGTACTCGAGCAGACTTTCGCGATCAAGGAGATCGCGAAGCAGGGCAAGGATCCGCTGGTCGGCCCGTTCCGCCTTGGCGTGATCTACACGATCGGGCCGTACCTGCTGCCGACGCTCGTCAAGCAGATGATCCAGCGTGTCCCGCAGATGCCGCTGATGCTGCAGGAAAACTACACGCTCAAGCTGCTCGAACTGCTGAAGCAGGGCGAGATCGACGCCGCGATCATGGCGCTGCCGTTTCCGGAAACCGGCCTGATGGTGCGCCCGCTGTACGACGAACCGTTCGTCGTCGCGCTGCCGGCCGGCCATCCGTGGGAGAAGCGCGACGAGATCGACGCCGAGGACCTGAAGCAGGAAACCATGCTGCTGCTCGGCAACGGTCACTGCTTCCGCGATCACGTGCTCGGCGTGTGCCCGGAGCTGATGCGCTTCTCGCAGACGGCCGACGGCATCCAGAAGACCTTCGAGGGCTCGTCGCTCGAGACGATCCGCCACATGGTCGCGAGCGGCGTCGGCATTACGGTGCTGCCGCGAATGTCGGTTGCCGAGGTCGGCCCGCGCGCGAACGGCCCCGATGCCGAACTGCTGTCGTACGTGCCGTTCAACGAGCCGGTACCCGACCGCCGCGTGGTGCTCGTGTGGCGCAAGAGCTTCACGCGGATGCCCGCGATCGACGCGATCAGCGACGCGATTTCCGCCTGCGAGCTACCGGGTGTCGCGAAGCTCGACATGCCGGCGACGATGAACTGAGCACGCTGCGGCATGCGCGTGTGGCAGCCCGATGAACGGGGTCTTGCGACCCCGTTTATTTTTCTCTATCGCATAGATGAAATTAATCAAATTCAAGTAATCAATAGACTTATATAGAATCCTCTCCATGGATCGGCGTCGTGTCGACGACCGGTCTGCACGTTGAGTGCAAGCGTCAAAGGAGGATGTCATGATGCGGTCGGTATTGCAGCACGCGCAGCGGAACATCCCGTCGCGCGACGCGGTCGTACATCGCGCCAGGGCGGCGGTTCGCAGCCTGCGTCCGATTGCGTTCGCGTACCTCGCGGACCGTGTGTACGGCGGTTGAACGCCGCCGCGCGCCGGTTCAGTGTTCCCCCGATTCACCCGCCATCAAGCCATGAGGGAGCATCGCATGTCCGAAAGCTGGAATTCCGCCCGCGGCGTCGTCACGACGCCTGCCGGCAGCCGGTTCCCCGAGCGTGCCGCCCGCGGCGCGGCGCAGCGGGAACGCGCGTCACAGGCCCCGCGCGATATCCCGTAGTACGACAGGAGAATCAACCTGTTCCGTTTCCCATCCCCGCAATGACACTCCACCAACCGCACCCGGCATGCCGCCGGAGCGAACCGGCGGAGTCATACGAGCAAGCCAAGGAGAAATCGCATGTCGAACGAAACGAAGTGCCCGTTCAACCACACCGCTGGTGGCGGCACGACGAACAAGGACTGGTGGCCGAATCAGCTCAACCTGAACATCCTGCACCGCCATTCGGCGCTGTCCGATCCGATGGACAAGGATTTCGACTACGCGGAAGCGTTCAGCAAGCTGGACCTCGCGGCGGTGAAGAAGGACCTGCACGCACTGATGACGATGTCGCAGGACTGGTGGCCGGCCGACTTCGGCCACTATGGCGGCCTGTTCATCCGCATGGCCTGGCACAGCGCCGGCACGTACCGCACGGCCGACGGCCGCGGCGGCGCGGGCGGCGGGCAGCAGCGCTTCGCGCCGCTCAACAGCTGGCCGGACAACGTCAGCCTCGACAAGGCTCGCCGGCTGCTGTGGCCGATCAAGCAGAAGTACGGCCGCAACATCTCGTGGGCCGACCTGCTGATCCTGACCGGCAACGTCGCGCTCGAATCGATGGGCTTCAAGACCTTCGGTTATGCCGGCGGCCGCGTCGACACGTGGGAACCGGACGACGTCTACTGGGGCTCGGAAAAGATCTGGCTGGAACTGAGCGGCGGCCCGAACAGCCGCTACTCGGGCAAGCGTGAGCTCGAAAGCCCGCTCGCTGCCGTGCAGATGGGCCTCATCTACGTGAACCCGGAAGGCCCGGACGGCAACCCCGACCCGGTCGCCGCCGCGCATGACATCCGCGAGACGTTCGCGCGGATGGCGATGAACGACGAAGAGACGGTCGCGCTGATCGCGGGCGGCCACACGTTCGGCAAGACGCACGGTGCCGGTCCGGCGTCGAACGTCGGCCCCGAACCGGAAGCCGCGGGCCTCGAGGAGCAGGGTCTCGGCTGGAAGAGCACGTTCGGCACGGGCAAGGGCAAGGACGCGATCACGAGCGGCCTCGAAGTCACGTGGACGTCGACGCCGACGCAGTGGAGCAACGACTTCTTCAAGCACCTGTTCAGCTACGAGTGGGAGCTCACGAAGAGCCCGGCCGGTGCGCACCAGTGGGTCGCGAAGGACGCCGGCGAAGTGATTCCCGATGCGTTCGACGCGTCGAAGAAGCATCGCCCGACGATGCTGACGACCGACCTGTCGCTGCGTTTCGACCCGGCCTACGAAAAGATCTCGCGCCGTTTCTACGAGAACCCGGCCGAGTTCGCCGATGCGTTCGCGCGTGCGTGGTTCAAGCTCACGCACCGCGACATGGGCCCGCGCTCCCGTTATCTCGGCCCGGAAGTGCCGGCGGAACACCTGCTGTGGCAGGACCCGATCCCGGCAGTCGACCACCCGCTGATCGACGACGCCGACGTTGCCGCGCTGAAGGCGAAGGTGCTGGCAACGGGCCTGTCGGTGTCGCAGCTCGTGTCGACGGCATGGGCGTCGGCCGCGACGTTCCGCGGATCGGACAAGCGCGGCGGCGCGAACGGTGCGCGTATCCGCCTGGCGCCGCAGAAGGACTGGGAAGTGAACCGTCCGGCTGAACTCGCGAAGGTGCTCGCGACGCTCGAAGGCGTGCAGAAGGCGTTCAACGACGCGCAGACGGGCGGCAAGAAGGTGTCGCTCGCCGACCTGATCGTGCTGGCCGGTGCGGCCGGCGTCGAGCAGGCCGCGAAGAACGCGGGCGTCGCGGTGACGGTGCCGTTCGCACCGGGCCGTGCGGATGCATCGCAGGAAGAGACCGATGTCGAAGCGATGGCCGTGCTCGAGCCGGTCGCGGACGGCTTCCGCAACTACCTGAAGCACGCGTACAAGACGCCGGCCGAGGCGCTGCTGGTCGACAAGGCGCAACTGCTGACGCTGAGCGCGCCCGAGATGACGGTGCTCGTCGGTGGCCTGCGCGTGCTCGGTGCGAACGCCGGCGAGGCGAAGCATGGCGTGTTCACCGACCGTCCGGAAGCGCTGACGAACGACTTCTTCGTGAACCTGCTCGACATGGGCACGGAATGGAAGCCGGTGTCGGCCGCGAACGACGTGTTCGAAGGGCGCGATCGCGCGACGGGCAAGGTGAAGTGGACCGGCACGCGCGTCGACCTGATCTTCGGCTCGCATGCGCAGCTGCGTGCGCTGGCCGAGGTGTACGGCAGCGCGGATGCGAAGGAGAAGTTCGCGCGCGACTTCGTCGCGGCCTGGAACAAGGTGATGAACCTCGACCGCTTCGACCTCGCGTGAGCGTTGCCGTGCAGTAGCACGGTGAGGCAGTAACGGGAAACGGCCGGTCGTCCGGCCGGCCGTTTCGTCCCGATCCTGGATTTCAATGAAGGAGTGACGATCATGACGCAAATGATGCTGAACATGCGCGCCGCGCTGGCGGCACCGAAGGTGCGGGCGCCGGCCGAGATCGCGCGGTACGTAGTCGGATTCGCGATCGTCGTCGGCGGTGCGGCCGAACTGGTGTCGCAGGCGCTGCACGCGATCGCCGCCGCCTGAGCGCGGCGGGGCGTACGCCACGCTGCAGTGGCGAGCCATACGGGTGGTGCGGTGTCGGCATGCAGGGCAACAGATTCGTTTGGATTGCTCCGGTCGATTGAGTGAGGAGTCCGTAACATGTCCACGAAGACCCGCGATCCATCCGGATCTACCCGGTTGAGGGTGCCCTGACGATATTGCTTGCGCCATCCGGACACCACATTGGCGTTGATGTCGTGCCGGCGCGCAACAATCGACACCGACATGCCGGGCGCCAACGTGTCCCTGATTACCTGCTGCCTGAATGCTTGCGCGTACGTCCGATGGGGATGGGCACGATTCGCTGCGTTCGACATGGCTGACTGGCTCCGTCAATCCAAACGTGCTCATCATGCTTTGGAAAAGTGAGCGTCGGAAACGGTCCGGTCGAGGCGCTTGCGATGAGGTGTGCGCTGTCGTCGTTTTTGCGGATTCGACAGCAATGCGATCGCCGCGATACCGGCCGACGCGTTGACGCCGGGAAGGGCCCGCAACGCCGGCGGCTCCGAGGTGCATCCGCTCGACGTGCTGCCTGGTTCGTCGATCGAACCGGATCCGCATCGATCGGTCGGCGATTTTGCCGCGATGGTGATTCTCAAGCGGCGCCGGCAACGCAGCGGTTTCGCGGGCACGGCGATCGTCATCCCCGCGCGCACGACGCTGCGTGACAAGGCCGAGCCGTCAGCAAGCGGTGTCGGATATATTCGGCAGGTTCTCCATCATCCAGGTAGGCATTCAATGGAATCACGACGCAAGGCAGTGGGCGTGGTCGCGCCTGCGGGTGTGCCCGATCCGGAAGGCATCGCGCGTGGCATTGCGCTCGTCGAAAGCTGGGGCTTCGAGGTCAGGGCGGGCGCGCATCTCGGCAGCCGGTACCGCTATTTCGCCGGTACCGCCGAGGAGCGCGCGGACGACCTGCGGCGCACCCTGATGGATCCGTCGATCGATATCGTGTGGCTCGCGCGCGGGGGATTCGGTTGCGCGCATTTGCTCGAGCACTTGCCCGACGAGATCGCAACGCCGAAGACGATCATCGGCTTTTCCGACGCGACGTCACTGTTCTGCGCACTCGCGGATCGGCCCGGCGTGCGTTTGCTGCATGGCCCGACATTTCACAGTCTGGCGACCAAGGTCGACGACGCGACGCGCGCCGACATTCGCGCTGTGCTGACCGGCGACGAACGCGCCGCGCTGAGTCTGCGGCATTTGGCCGGCGCAGCTGGTGCCGTGCGGGGACGTCTGTGCGGCGGCAACGTGACGGTGCTCGCGAGCGTCGCGGGTACGCGCTGGTCGCTTCGCTCACGCGACGCGATCGTACTGCTGGAGGACGTGACGGAGTTCGGCTACCGGCTCGACCGCAGCCTGACGCAACTGCGTCTGAGCGGCGCGTTCGACGGAGCCCGTGCGTTCGTGCTCGGGCAATTCACGCGCTGCCCGATCCCGGACGGCGCGGATTTCACGCTCGAGCAGATGCTTGTCGACGTGCTGGGCGGCTTCGGCGTGCCGATCTACTCGGGTCTGCCGATCGGACATGAACACCGCAACATCACCTGGCATTACGGCAGCCAGGCTGCCATCGAGAACGGCGCGATCCGGTTCGGCGCGTAGCGTCGAATCGGGAAGGACAGGAACGCGTACCCTCGGCGATTTCGCGAAACTGTCGTCGGTGCCGGAAGCGAAGGGCGTGCGGGCGGCGGAAGACATGACCCGCGAGCTCGTCGAAGGGCACGAGGCCGTCGTGCGAACCCGCGCGCGCGATCTTTCCGATCGCCGACGCGGCGAGCCCACCGTCGACCTGCAGACGCATGGAAAACCGCGTGGATGCTGCGTTCGTTGCTCGTTGCTCGCGTAAGTGCGATGCGGCCGGGGAGGGCGCGCTGACTCGCCCGATCCGGAGCGATCGAATCCGTCCCTTGATTGGCGCAAAGCGGGGCCCGGCCATGCGCAGCGGGCCCGGGCGGCCCGGGCGCGCCGGGCGGCTGCCGCCGCGGGCCGCCCCGACATGACGCGAAGCACCGCTCGGCTCTAAAATGCCGGGGTTATCTTCCCGGTGCCTCGCCATGCTTGCCCGCTTTCCCCTGTATCTGCGGCTCGTCCGGATGGACAAGCCGATCGGCAGCCTGCTGCTGCTGTGGCCGACGCTCAACGCGCTGTGGATCGCGTCCGACGGCCATCCGCGCTGGCCGCTGCTCGTGATCTTCTCGCTCGGCACGCTGCTGATGCGCTCGGCCGGCTGCGCGATGAACGACTACGCCGACCGCGATTTCGACCGCCACGTGAAGCGCACGGCCGACCGGCCGCTGACGTCGGGCAAGATCCGTGCGTGGGAAGCCGTTGCGATCGCCGTCGGGCTCGCATTCATCTCGTTCCTGCTGATCCTGCCGCTCAACACGCTGACGAAGGAACTGTCCGTCGTCGCGCTGTTCGTCGCGGGTTCGTATCCGTTCATGAAGCGTTTCTTCGCGATTCCGCAGGCGTATCTCGGCATCGCGTTCGGCTTCGGCATTCCGATGGCGTTCGCGGCCGTGCAGGACACGGTGCCGACGATCGCGTGGGTGATGCTGGTCGCGAACATTTTCTGGTCGGTCGCGTACGACACCGAATACGCGATGGTCGATCGCGACGACGACATCAAGATCGGGATCCGCACGTCGGCGCTGACGTTCGGCCGCTTCGACGTCGCAGCCGTGATGGCGTGTTATGCGGCGACGCTCGGCATCTACGTGTGGATCGGCGTGACGCTCGGCTTCGGCCTCGCGTACTGGGCCGGCTGGGCGGCGGCGGTCGGCTGCGCGCTGTATCACTACACGCTGATCAAGGGCCGCGAGCGGATGCCGTGCTTCGCCGCGTTCCGGCACAACAACTGGCTCGGCGGCGTGCTGTTCGCGGGGATCGCCGCGCATTACCTGCTGGCGGGTCCGGCGGCCAACTGAAGCGGCCGCGCGCCGGCGCGCGACGCGATGCGCGATGCGCGATGCGCGATGCGCGATGCCAACAAAAAAGCGGCCGAGGCCGCTTTTTTGTTGGCGGTGCCCGAAGGGAGGCCCGGAGCGGGCGCCGCGCTTACGCGCGACCGAGCTCGTCGCCCATTTCCTTCGCACGCGCTTCGGCCGCGAGCGCGCCGCGCACGATCGCGTCCTTCACGCCCTGCGCGTCGAACGATGCGAGCGCGGCGGCCGTCGTGCCGCCCTTCGACGTCACGCGCTCGCGCAGCACGCTCGCCGGCTCGCCCGATTGCGCGGCGAGTTGCGCGGCGCCCGTGAACGTCGCGACCGCGAGCGCGCGGCCCTGTTCGTCGTTCATGCCGAGCTGGCGCGCGGCTTCCTGCAGCGCTTCGATGAAATAGAACACGTACGCGGGGCCGCTGCCCGAAATGGCCGTGACGGCATCGAGCTTCGACTCGTCGTCGAACCACACGGTCTCGCCGACCGCGCCGAGCACGTTCGACGCGAGTTCGCGGCCCGCCGCATCGACGCCCGGCAGTGCGGCGAGGCCCGTCACGCCCATGCCGACGAGTGCGGGCGTGTTCGGCATCGTGCGCACGACGCGTGCGTAGTCGCCGAGCCAGCGCGCGAGATCGCTGCCGCGGATGCCGGCCGCGATGCTGATCACCAGCTGTGTCTTCAGGTGCGGCGCGAGCGCCTGCGCGACGTCCTTCAGCACCTGCGGCTTCACCGCGAGCACGATCGCGTCGTAGTCGGCGAGCGTTGCGTCGACGGCCGCGCCGGTGCGGATGCCGAATTGCTGCGCGGCGCGTGCGCGCACTTCTTCGTTGACGTCGATGGCATACAGGCCGTCAGCGGCGACGCCGCGCTTGATCAGGCCGCCGATCAGGGCCGCGGCCATGTTGCCGCCGCCGATGAATGCGATTTTCATGATGTTCGATTGAGCGAGTGAGTGAACGGGAGGGCGGAAAGGGCGCGGCGTTCAGTGCGAATAATCGCGCGCGCCGAAGATCGCGGTGCCGACGCGCACGATCGTCGCGCCTTCGAGCACGGCCGCGTCGAGATCGGCGGACATGCCCATCGACAACGTGTCGAGCGGCAGGCCGTCGGCGCGCAATGCGTCGAACAGCGTGCGCAGCGCGCGATGCGGCACGCGTTGCGCATCGGTGTCGCCGGCCGGTTCGGGAATCGCCATCAGGCCGCGCAGCCGCAGCGACGGCAGCGCGGCGACCGCGCGCGCGACCTCGGCCACGTCGGCCGGTGCGACGCCGCTCTTCGACGCCTCGCCGCTGATGTTCACCTGCACGCACACGTTGAGCGGCGGCAGGTGCGCGGGGCGCTGTTCCGACAGGCGCTGCGCGATCTTCAGCCGGTCGACCGAATGGACCCAGTCGAAGCGTTCGGCAACCGGGCGCGTCTTGTTCGATTGCAGCGGCCCGATGAAATGCCATTCGAGGCCCGCGCGCAGGTCGGCGAGCGCGTCGATCTTGTCGATCGATTCCTGCACGTAGTTTTCGCCGAATGCGCGCTGCCCGGCCGCATGCGCGGCGCGCACGTCGGCGGCGGGAAACGTCTTCGAGACGGCGAGCAGCGATACGGTGGCGGGATCGCGGCCGGCCGCGCGGGCGGCGTCGGCGATGCGGCGATGAACGGATTCGAGGCGGGCGGCGAGATCGGACATGACGGGCACGAAAGCAGGCACGGAAGCAGGCATGTAGCGGATGCGCCGCGGCACGCGGCGCATCGATCCGCCCATTATACGGACGCCGGGCGCGAGGCCCAGGGCCCGCCCGTCATTCGTATGAACAGGCCCTAGCCATACAGCAGGTGCTCGACGAGCTGGATCCAGTGGGCCACCGGAATCTGCGTGCCGCTCTGCAGGTGCGCGATGCAGCCGACGTTGCCGGAGACGATCATCTGCGGCTCGAGCGCCTGCAGCTTCAGCAGCTTCTGCTTGCGCAACCGGTACGACAGCGACGGCTGCGTCAGCGAATAGGTGCCGGCCGAGCCGCAGCACAGATGGCTGTCCGCCGGCAGCCGCACGTCGATGCCGAGGGTCTCGAGCAGGCGTTCGACCTTGCCGCGCGACTGCTGGCCGTGCTGCAGCGTGCACGGCGGGTGGTACGCGACCGTATGAACCGCGCGGCGGCGCGCGAGTGTCGCGAGCTCGGCCTCGAACGCGAGCAGCACGTCGGAGATGTCGCGCGTCAGCGACACGATGCGCTGCGCCTTCTCCGCGTAGGCCGGGTCGTCGCGCAGCAGGTGCGCGTATTCGAGCACCGTCGCGCCGCAGCCCGACGCGTTCATCACGATCGCCTCGACACCCTGTTCGACATGGGGCCACCACGCGTCGATGTTGCGGCGCGCGTCGTCGAGCGCTTCGTCGTGATAGTTCAGGTGCAGGCGGATCGCGCCGCAGCAGCCGGCATCGGGCGCGACGACGGTCTCGATGCCGAGCGCGTCGAGCACGCGCGCGGTCGCGATATTGATGTTCGGCAGCATCGACGGCTGCACGCAGCCGCCGAGCATCAGCATCTTGCGCGTGTGCGTCAGGTGCGGCCATTCGAGCAGCCGCGTGCGCGGCGGCACCTTGTCGCGCAGCCGCTTCGGCAGCAGCGGACGGACGTGCTGGCCGAGCCGCATCACCGGCGAGAACAGCGCGGCGTTCGGCACGAGGCTCGCGAGCACGCGGCGCACGAGACGCTGCTGCACGGGGCGCTGAACCTGTGCCTCGACGTGCTTGCGGCCGATCTCGACGAGCCGGCCGTACTGGACGCCGGACGGGCAGGTCGTCTCGCAACTGCGGCACGTGAGGCAGCGGTCGAGGTGCTGCTGCGTGCTGCGCGTGACGGGCGCGCCTTCGACCATCTGCTTGATCAGGTAGATGCGGCCGCGCGGGCCGTCGAGTTCGTCGCCGAGCAGCTGGTAGGTCGGGCAGGTCGCGGTGCAGAACCCGCAATGCACGCACTTGCGCAATATCGCGTCGGCTTCGTCGCCGTCGGGCGTATTGCGGATGAAATCGGCGAGGTTCGTCTGCATTTAGGGTCTGTTTACCTATGGAGCGCGCATGCGTTGCCACGAGAACGGCCGCTCGCGAGGCGCGCGACGCCGCGAATACTGACGTATTCGCAAGGAGCGCAACGCGGCGAGCGGCCGTTCTCGTGGCAACCCCAATTTAAAAAATCCATGTCACGGGAATGCCCGAAATCGCCCGCATGGCGGCGTCGCTCGTCCCTTGTCCCCCAAGGGGACTTCCTGCGGGGCGTTTGGCTCGGCCAAACGGCGCTCCTCACTTCTTGCCTGCGCCCCGTTAGGAAGTCCCCTTGGGGGACGAGCGATTTCGGGCATTCGCATGTACGTTCCATAGGTAAACAGACCCTAAAGATCCGGGTAGAGCCGGCCGCGGTTGAAGATGCGCGCGGGATCGAACGCGGCTTTCAACCCGCGGTGGATTTTCATCATCGGGGCGGGGAGCGGCGTGAACACGCCCGCGCTGCGGTCGTACGCGTCGCCCGCGCGGAACAGCGTCGCGTGGCCGCCGGCCTGCTTGGCGCTCATCCGCACGGTCTGCGCATCGGCGTCGGTGATCCACCAGCGCTGCGCGCCGCCCCATTCCATCAACTGGGTGCCGGGCAGGTGCATCGGTTCGGTGATCGACGGCAGCGCGAGACGCCACAGCGCATAACCGGGCGGGATGCCGTGGAAGAACGGGTCGGTATGCTCGCGCAGGCCGGCCCAGAAGCGCTCGGCCTCGACCGCGTCGACGACTTCGCCGCCGAGCAGCGTCTTCGCGGATTTCACGGCCGCTTCGGCGCCGGACAGGCGCAGGACGAGCGTGCCGTTGCGCCACCCGCTCGCGCTGACGGGCAGCGGATGGCCGCCCCATTCGTTGAGCTTGCGCACCGCGTCGGTCGCGGTCATCTCGAACTTCAGCGTGACTTCGGCGACGGGCATCGGCAGCACCTTGAGCGACAGGTCGAGCATCAGCCCGAGCGTGCCGAGCGCGCCGGCCATCAGCCGCGACACGTCGTAGCCGGCGACGTTCTTCACGACCTGGCCGCCGAAGCGCAGCAGTTCGCCGCGGCCGTTCATCAGCGTGACGCCGAGCATGAAATCGCGCGGCGCACCGCAGGTGGCCCGCCGCGGGCCCGCGAGGCCGGCCGCGACGCAGCCGCCGACGGTGGCCGCGCGGCCGAAGTGCGGCGGCTCGAACGGCAGCATCTGGCCGCACTCGGCGAGGACGGTTTCAAGCTGTGCGAGCGGCGTGCCCGCGCGGACCGTGACGACGAGTTCGGCCGGGTCGTACGACACGACGCCCTGAAACGCGCGCGTGTCGAGAATTTCGCCCTCGAGCGCCTGGCCGTACCAGTCCTTGGTGCCGCCGCCGCGAATCCGCAGCGGCCGGCCGTCGGCGCTGGCGGCGCGGACGCGGTCGGCCCATCCGGCGACGATGTCGTCCTCTTCCATGTTCTGTTGCTGCCTCGACTTGTTGTTCGGTCGATTGTACCGGGGTGGCGCGATTCCACATCGCGACTATCCCTAAGCCCGGTATCGCGGGCCGTCTGCCCGCGTCGCCGCATGAACGGGCCGCGCGGGCACGGTCGAACGCCGCGGCCCGGCCGCGGGCACCGGCCGCGACCCGCACGGGCCGCTCAGAAGCGCGGCAGGTCGGGGTGCGGCAGCAGCCCGCCGCGCACGTGCTGGCGACCGTATTCGGCGCAGCGCGCGCGGGTCGGGATGCCCTTGTCCGGGTTCAGCAGCCCGGCCGGATCGAACGCGCGCTTGACCGCGAAGAACGCGTCGCGCTCCTGCGGCGAGAACTGTACGCACATCGAATTGAGCTTCTCGATGCCGACGCCGTGCTCGCCCGTCACGCTGCCGCCGAATTCCACGCAGCATTCGAGGATTTCCGCGCCGAACTGCTCGGCGCGGTGCAGTTCGTCCGGATCGTTCGCGTTGTAGAGGATCAGCGGATGCATGTTGCCGTCGCCCGCGTGGAACACGTTGATGCAGCGCAGCCCGTAGCGCGTCTCGAGCTGCTCGATGCGCGCGAGCAGCGGGCCGATCGCGCGGCGCGGCACGGTGCCGTCCATGCAGTAGTAGTCGGCCGAAATGCGGCCGGCGGCCGGGAACGCGTTCTTGCGGCCCGACCAGAAGCGCAGCCGCTCGTGCTCGTTGCGCGATACCTGGATGCGGGTCGCGCCATGCTCGCGCAGCACGGCCGTCATCCGCACGATTTCTTCCGCGACTTCTTCCGGCGTGCCGTCCGATTCGCACAGCAGGATCGCCTTCGCGTCGAGATCGTAGCCCGCGTGCGTGAACGCCTCGACGGCCCGCGTGGCCGGCTTGTCCATCATTTCGAGCCCGGCCGGGATGATCCCCGACGCGATGATCGCCGCGACGGCCTCGCCGCCCTTGACGACGTCGTCGAAGCTCGCCATCACGAGCTGGGCCGTCTGCGGCTTCGGGATCAGCTTCACCGTGACCTCGGTGACGATCGCGAACATCCCTTCGCTGCCGATCATCACGGCGAGCAGGTCGAGGCCCGGCATGTCGAGCGCAAGCGAACCGAATTCGACGATCTCGCCGTCGATCGTCACCGCGCGCACGCGCATCACGTTGTGCACGGTCAGCCCGTATTTCAGGCAGTGCACGCCGCCGGAATTTTCCGCGACGTTGCCGCCGATCGTGCATGCGATCTGCGACGACGGATCGGGCGCGTAGTACAGGCCGTACGGCGCGGCGGCCTCCGAGATCGCGAGGTTGCGCACGCCGGGCTGCACGGTCGCCGTGCGCGCGTACGGATCGACTTCGACGATGCGCGTGAAGCGCGCAAGCGACAGCACGACGCCGAGCGCGATCGGCAACGCGCCGCCCGACAGGCTCGTGCCCGCGCCGCGCGGCACGATCGGCACCTCCATGCGGCGGCAGATCTGCACGATCCGCTGCACCTGCGATTCCGTTTCGGGCAGCGCGACCGCGAGCGGCAGGCGGCGGTACGCGGACAGGCCGTCGCATTCGTACGGCGCCGTGTCTTCGTCGCGGTACAGCAGGCAGTGCGTCGGCAGCACGGCCATCAGCGCCTGCACGACTTCGCGCTGGCGTTGCGCGCGTGCCGCGCTCGACAGTTCGACTGGAGCGTTCATTGGGTCTCCTGCAGCGGGTGGCGCGGCGTCGCGCCGCCGTGTCAGCACGTGAAAATCTTGCCCGGATTCATCAGGTTGCGCGGATCGAGCGCAAGCTTGATCGCACGCATCGTGTCGATCGCGTTGTCGCCGTGCTCCTTCGGCAGGAAGCGCATCTTGTGCAGCCCGACGCCGTGCTCGCCCGTGCAGGTGCCGCCGAGGCGCAGCGCGCGCTCGACGATCCGGTCGTTGATGTGCTCGGCTTCCGCGATTTCCTCGGGCTTGTCGGGGTCGATCAGGATCGCGACGTGGAAATTGCCGTCGCCGACGTGGCCGACGATCGGGCAGGGCAGCGACGAGGCGCGCAGGTCGACTTCGGTTTCCTCGACGCACGCGGCGAGCTGCGAGATCGGCACGCAGACGTCGGTCGTCACCGCGCGGCAGCCGGGTTTCAACTGCAGCATCGCGAAATACGCGTTGTGGCGTGCGGCCCAGAGGCGCGTGCGGTCTTCGGGGCGGGTTGCCCATTCGAAACCCTGGCCGTTGTTCTGGCCCGCGAGCGCCTGCACGAGCTCCGCCTGTTCCTTCACGCCGGCCTCGGTGCCGTGGAATTCGAAGAACAGCGTCGGCGCTTCGGTGAGCGTCAGGTTCGAATGGCGGTTGATCGAGCGCACGGCGAGCGCATCGACGAATTCGACACGCGCGATCGGCACGCCGATCTGGATCGTCTCGATCACGGTGCGCACCGCGTCGCCCATCGACGGGAACGTGCAGATCGCGGCCGATACGGCTTCGGGTAGCGGATGCAGGCGCAGCGTGATCTCGGTGATCACGCCGAGCGTGCCTTCGGAGCCGACGAACAGGCGCGTGAGGTCGTAGCCGGCCGACGACTTGCGGGCGCGCGAGCCGGTCTTCACCACGCGGCCGTCGGCGAGCACCGCGGTCAGGCCGAGCACGTTCTCGCGCATCGTGCCGTAGCGCACGGCGTTGGTGCCCGACGCACGCGTGGCGGTCATCCCGCCGATGCTGGCGTCGGCGCCCGGGTCGATCGGGAAGAACAGGCCGGTGTCGCGCAGCGCCTCGTTGAGCGCCTTGCGTGTGATGCCCGGCTCGACCGTCACGGTCAGGTCTTCGGCGTTGATCGACAGCACGCGGTTCATTTCCGACAGGTCGAGCGAGATGCCGCCGCGCACCGCGAGCAGGTGGCCTTCGAGTGACGAACCGGCGCCGTACGGGATCAGCGGGACGCTGTACAGCGAGCACAGCGACACGACTTCGCGCACGTCGTCCGCGCTGTGCGCGAACACGACGGCGTCGGGCAGTTGCGGATCGAACGGCGATTCGTCGCGGCCGTGGTGGGCGCGGACGGCGTCGGCGGTCGACACGCGCTCGCCGAAGGCGGCGCGCAGCGCATCGAGCATGGCGGGGGGAAGGGGG
>NZ_LDUL01000095.1:0-26740 GCF_001043615.1 Burkholderia sp. LK4 | reverse complement strand
TCGATCCGCGTCGTCGAGACGATTCCCGGCAAGACCTGCATGGGCCTCGAACTGCCGAACGCGAAGCGCCAGATGATCCGTCTGTCGGAAATCCTCGAGTCGCGCCAGTACCAGCACTCGGCCTCGCAACTGACGATCGCGATGGGCAAGGACATCACCGGCCATCCGGTCGTCACCGATCTCGCGAAGGCGCCGCACATGCTCGTCGCGGGCACGACGGGCTCGGGCAAGTCGGTCGCGATCAACGCGATGATCCTGTCGCTGCTGTACAAGGCGACACCCGAGGACGTGCGGCTCATCATGATCGACCCGAAGATGCTGGAGCTGTCGGTCTACGAAGGCATCCCGCACCTGCTCGCGCCGGTCGTCACCGACATGAAGCTCGCGGCGAACGCGCTGAACTGGTGCGTCGGCGAGATGGAGAAGCGCTACCGGCTGATGTCGGCCGTCGGCGTGCGCAACCTCGCGGGCTTCAACCAGAAGATCCGCGATGCCGAAGCGAAGGAAAAGAAGATCGGCAACCCGTTCTCGCTGACGCCCGAGGACCCCGAGCCGCTGTCGACGCTGCCGCTGATCGTCGTCGTGATCGACGAGCTGGCCGACCTGATGATGGTGGCCGGCAAGAAGATCGAGGAACTGATCGCCCGCCTCGCGCAGAAGGCGCGCGCGGCCGGCATCCACCTGATCCTCGCGACGCAGCGCCCGTCCGTCGACGTGATCACGGGCCTGATCAAGGCGAACATCCCGACGCGCGTCGCGTTCCAGGTGTCGTCGAAGATCGACTCGCGCACGATTCTCGACCAGATGGGCGCCGAATCGCTGCTCGGGATGGGCGACATGCTGTTCCTGCCGCCGGGCACCGGTTATCCGCAGCGCGTGCACGGCGCATTCGTCGCCGACGAGGAAGTGCACCGGATCGTCGAGTACCTGAAACAGTTCGGCGAACCGCAGTACGAGGAAGGAATCCTCGACGGCCCGGCTGCCGACGGCGCGACGCAGGACCTGTTCGGCGATGCGCCGGACGCGGAAGCCGATCCGCTGTACGACGAAGCCGTCGCATTCGTCGTGCGCACGCGGCGCGCGTCGATCTCGTCGGTGCAGCGGCAGTTGCGTATCGGCTACAACCGCGCCGCACGCCTCGTCGAGCAGATGGAGGCGGCCGGGCTGGTGTCGCCGATGGGCATCAACGGCAGCCGCGAGGTGCTCGTGCCGGCCGCGGCCGATTGAGCGCGGCGGCCGGCCGCCGTCCACCGATACGGGCGCACCGGCAAACCGGCCGCCCCGTAAAGCAAAAGGGCGCTGCATCGGCAGCGCCCTTTGTCATTTACTGCACCGGCACCAGCTTGAAGTCGACCGGCTTGCCGACCGCCACCTTCTGCGGATTCGGGCCCAGTTGCCCCGTTCCCACATTGCGGCTGAACACGTAGAACGTATCGCTGTCCTGGTTGCCGACGATCAGCCACTTGCCGGTCGGGTCGATCAGGAACTCGCGCGGTGTCTTGCCGAGGCTCGACTGGCGGCCGACGGGTTTCAACCGGCCGTCGGCCTGGTTCACCGCGTAGATCACCAGGTCGTTCGCATCGCCGCGGTTGCTCACGTACAGGAAGCGGCCGTCAGGCGACAGGTGGATCGCGCCGCCGCCGACCTTGCCCTTGAAGCCCGGCGCGGTCATCGATACGGTCTCGACCGGCGTCAGCTTGCCGTCGTGGTAGCCGAACACTTCGACCGCCGCGTTGAGCTCGCTCGTCACGTACGCGTACCGGCCGTCGGCGCTGAACACCATGTGACGCGGGCCCGAACCCGCCTTGACCGGCGTGTAGCGCGTGTCGGTCGGGCTGATCAGCCCGCGGCTGCCGTCCACCGTGTACCGGTAGCCGTAGATCTTGTCCGCGCCGAGATCCTGCACGAACAGGTAATGGCCATCCGGCGAAAACACCGTCGAATGCACGTGCGCGCCGTCCTGGCGGCCCTTCACGGGCCCCGTGCCCTCGTGGTGCACCGTCAGCACGGCCTGGCCGACCGCGCCGTCGTCACGCAGCGGAAACACCGCGAAGCTGCCGCCCGGATCCTTCGCGACCGAGTAATTGGCCGTCACGAGGTACTTGCCGTCCGGCGACAGCGCGAGATAGCAAGGATCGTTCCCTTCCGACGACACGCGGTCGATGAAGCTCAGCGCGCCCGTCTTCGCGTCGAAGCGGAAGGCGCTGACGCCGCCGCGCTGCGACGCCGGGCCGTCATCGCCGGGCAGTTCGTTGACCGCGTAGACGGTACGACCGTCGCGGCTCGGCAACAGGTACGACGGATTCACCGTCTTCGCCGACGACACGGGCGCGACGCTGCCGGTTTTCGTATCGAAGCGGTAAACATAGATCCCGTCGCTGCCGCCGCCCGTGTAGGTGCCGACGAGCAGGTTGTACACGCCGTCGGCCGGGGCGGGCGATTGCTGCGCAAATGCGTGGGTCGCGGAAAGGGAGAGCACGATCGCGAAACCTTTCATCCAGTGAGCGAGCCTAAGCGGGAACCCTCGTGTCGAAGCGCGTGCGTCACGCTCGCGTAAACGGTTGGGCATTGAATCCTCCTTGCATCGAGTCGCTTCAAGTGTTGAGATAGGACGAAACGCCGGCCGTTCATGCGCTCCGCCGCCCGGCCGAGTATACGGGGCGCGGCGCCAGTGCGTGAAGCCTTGGCCGCCGCCGTCCGCATTGTGAACTCGAATATCCAAGGATCGCCTGCCCATGCCTGCCCTGATCGAAGACTACGCCCTCGTCGGCGACGGCCACACCGCCGCGCTGGTCGCCAAAGACGGCTCCGTCGACTGGCTGTGCTGGCCCCGCTTCGATTCGGGCGCCTGCTTCGCGGCGCTTCTCGGCACCCCCGAGCACGGCCGCTGGCTGCTCGCGCCGGCCGCCGACGCCGCGATCACGCACACGTCGCGCCGCTACCGCGGCGACACGCTGATTCTCGAAACCGACTACGAAAGCGCCGACGGTGCCGTCACCGTGGTCGACTTCATGCCGCCCGGCAACGGCTGGTCCGAGCTGGTGCGGATCGTCATCGGCCGCCACGGCAAGATGAAGATGCGCATGGAGCTCGTGCTGCGCTTCGACTACGGTTTCTCGATTCCATGGGTCACGCAGCTGACCCGCGAGGACGGCATGAAGGCGATCGCGGGCCCTGACACCGTCGTGCTGCGCACGCCGGTGCCGCTCACCGGCAAGAACCTCCATACGCTCGCGGAATTCACCGTGAACGCCGATGAACGTGTGCCGTTCTCGCTCAGCTATGCGGCGTCGCACATGCGGCTGCCGCCCGCCCGCGATCCGCTGTCGATGCTCGCGCGCACCGAGAACTACTGGCTCGAATGGTCGGGCCGCTGCCAGGTGCAGGGCCGCTACGCGGCCGCCGTGCGCCGTTCGCTGATCACGCTGAAGGCGCTGGCCTACGAGCCGACCGGCGGGATCGTCGCGGCGCCGACCACGTCGCTGCCCGAGAAGATCGGCGGCAACCGCAACTGGGACTATCGCTACTGCTGGCTGCGCGACGCGACGATCACGCTGCTCGCGCTGATGCGCGGCGGCTACTACGACGAGGCGCGCGCGTGGCGCACGTGGCTCGGCCGCGTGATGGCGGGCTCGCCCGAACAGATCCAGATCATGTACGGGATCGCCGGCGAACGCCGGCTGCCGGAAATGGAACTCGACTGGCTGCCCGGCTACCAGGACTCGAAGCCGGTGCGCGTGGGCAACGGCGCCGCGAACCAGCTCCAGCTCGACGTGTTCGGCGAGGTGATGGCCGCGCTGCACCTCGCGCGCGTGGGCGGCCTGCAGGCCGACGACACGGTGTGGTCGGTGCAGTGCGCGCTGCTCGACCATCTCGAGAAGATCTGGCAGGAACCCGACGAAGGCATCTGGGAAACGCGCGGCGGCCGCCGCCATTTCACGTTCTCGAAGGTGATGGCGTGGGTCGCGTTCGACCGCGCGATCAAGTCGGCGGAGATGTTCCGGCTGCCCGGCTCGCTCGACCGCTGGCGCGCGCTGCGCGAGCAGATCCATGCCGACGTGTGCAACAACGCATGGCACGAAAGCAAACGGGCGTTTGCCCAGAGCTACGGCAGCGACGAACTCGACGCGAGCGTGCTGCTGATGCCGCTGCTCGGCTTCCTGCCGCCGGAAGATCCGCGCATCGTCGGCACGGTCGAAGCGATCGAGCGGGAGTTGCTGCACGACGGGCTCGTGATGCGCTACCGCACGACCGAATACGACGACGGCCTGCCGCCCGGCGAAGGCACGTTTCTCGCGTGCAGTTTCTGGCTGGTCGACAACTATGCGCTGCTGGGCCGGATCGACGACGCGCACCGCCTGTTCAGCCGGCTGCTCGCGCTGTCGAACGACCTCGGGCTGCTCGCCGAGGAGTACGACCCGGTGGCCGGGCGGCTCGTCGGCAATTTCCCGCAGGCGTTCTCCCATGTGGCGCTCGTGCATACCGCGATGAACCTGATGCACCACGAGGACGCGATGGCGCGCGCGGCCGGCCAGCCGGCACCGGCCGTCGCCACGGGGCGCTGAACGGGGCGCGAGCGGCTTGTTCAGAGAACGTCAAATCGCAAAACTTTGATGAAAAATCGGGGAAATGTTGCATTGCACCACCCATCGTTGTCCGATATGATCGACGCGATTGTCCGGCTGCAGTGCAACATGGCCGGCCGCTGACCCACACGGCACGCCGCGACGCCCCACGCCGCCCTTGCGCACCGTCCCCCACGCGGGAGTAGTCTGCATGCTTTACCAACTGCACGAATTCCAGCGAGCCATGCTGAGCCCGCTGACGGCCTGGGCCCAGGCCGCGTCCAAATCGTTCGCCAATCCGTCCAGCCCGTTCTCGCTGATGCCGGGTGCGCCGCGGATGGCCGCCGCGTACGAGCTGATGTACCGGCTCGGCAAGGATTACGAGAAGCCCGAGTTCAACATTCACCAGATCGTCAAGGACGGCCACAACATCCCGATCGTCGAGCAGACGATCGTCGAGAAGCCGTTCTGCCGGCTGCTGCGCTTCAAGCGTTATTCGGACGACGCCGACGCCGTCACGCAGTTGAAGGACGAGCCGGTCGTGCTGGTCTGCGCGCCGCTGTCGGGCCACCACTCGACGCTGCTGCGCGACACCGTGCGCACGCTGCTGCAGGATCACAAGGTGTACATCACCGACTGGATCGACGCGCGGATGGTGCCGGTCGAGGTCGGCCCGTTCCACCTGCACGACTACATCGCGTATATCCAGGAATTCATCCGTCACATCGGCGCACGCAACCTGCACGTGATCTCGGTGTGCCAGCCGACGGTGCCGGTGCTCGCGGCGATCTCGCTGATGGCGAGCCGCGGCGAGGACACGCCGCTCACGATGACGATGATGGGCGGCCCGATCGATGCGCGCCGCAGCCCGACGTCGGTGAATTCACTCGCCACGCAGCACTCGACCGCGTGGTTCGAGAACAACGTGATCCACACGGTGCCCGCGAATTACCCGGGCGAAGGCCGCCAGGTGTATCCGGGCTTCCTGCAGCACACGGGTTTCGTCGCGATGAACCCGGAGCGGCACGCACAGTCGCACTGGGATTTCTACCAGAGCCTGCTGCGCGGCGACGAGGAAGACGCCGAAGCGCACCGCCAGTTCTATGACGAATACAACGCGGTGCTCGACATGGCCGCCGAGTATTACCTCGAGACGATCCGCGTCGTGTTCCAGGAATTCCGGCTGGCCGAGGGCACGTGGGATGTCGAAGGCGAGCGCGTGCGTCCGCAGGACATCAAGCGTACCGCGCTGATGACGATCGAAGGCGAACTCGACGACATCTCCGGCAGCGGCCAGACGCACGTCGCGCACGAGCTGTGCACGGGCATCCCGCAGGACCAGCGCCGCAGCCTGACCGCCGAGAAGTGCGGTCACTACGGGATTTTCTCGGGCCGCCGCTGGCGCACGATCATCTATCCGCAACTGCGCGACTTCATCCGTGAGCATGCGCCGGAGCCGAAGCACGGTGCGACGAAGGATGCCGCGGATGCGCCGGCGCCCAAGACGCTCTCCGCCGTGCCGGCCAGCAATGCGCCGCTCGAAACGACGCGCGCCACCGCGGCGAAGCGCACGCGCGCGAAGGCCCCCGCCAAGGCAGTCGCAGCGGCTCCGGCCAAGGCCGCACCGGCCGCGAAACGCGCCGCCAGCGGCCCGCGCGTCAAGGCCGTGCGCACGCGCAAGGCCGCCTGACGCACCGCGTTCCGACGAAAAAACGCCGCCGTTGCCTGCGCACGGCGGCGTTTTTGCATCCTTCGACCGCTTCAGCCCGGCCGGTGCGTCAGCGACGCAGCAGATACGCGAGCAGCAACTCGGTGTTCATGCGGACCATCTCGGCGCGTTCGTCGGTGTCGGTGAAATCGCGGCCGAGCGTCGCGGCGAGCGTGAAGCGGTTCGACACGATGTAGTAGCCGAGCCCCGACAGCGTCACGTAGAAGCGCAGCGGATCGACGTCGGTGCGGAACAGCCCGGCCTTCTGGCCGCGCGTCAGCACGTTGCCGAGCTTCGCGACGATCGGCGACATCATCTCGCGGATCCGCGTCGACTTGTGCAGGTAGCGCGCTTCATGCAGGTTCTCGTTGTTGATGAGCCTGAGCAGTTCAGGATGGTCGCGGTAGTAGTCCCAGACGAAATGCGCGAGCCGCGTGACGGCTTCCACCGGCGCGACGCCATCGAGGTCGAGCACGCGCTCGGCCTCGGTCAGCGCGGAGAACGCGTGTTCGAGCACGGCCGTGAACAGCTGTTCCTTGCTGCCGAAGTAGTAATAGAGCATGCGCTCGTTGGTTTCGGCCCGGCGCGCGATCTGGTCGACGCGCGCGCCGAACAGCCCTCCACTCGCGAACTCTTCGGCTGCCGCCATCAGGATGCGGCGGCGCGTACCTTCAGGATCTCTTTTGATTTTTGGCTGATTCATGGTGGCGTTTTGCTATGTGAGCCGCTTGATCCGGACCGGCACCCCCACCGCCTCGGCGCCGGCCGCCCTGGAACGGGCGCGCCGCGGGCGGCCGCCCTCCTGCTGAGCCCCTGCAAAAAAGCGGTTCGATTATGCGCACAGACGGCGTCCAGCGCAATGCGGGAAATCGGCGATAATCGAGCTTTGGCAAACCTTTCCGGCCGCGCCCGAAGCGGCCGAGAGCCATTCGGCGCCGCTGCGCCCGTTGTCACCGTGACCGACTCCAAAACACTCGCGGATCGCATCGAAGATCTGCTTCCCCAGACGCAATGCACGAAGTGCGGCTATAACGGCTGCCGGCCGTACGCCGAGGCGATCGCCGCCGGCGACGCGAACTACAACCAGTGCCCGCCCGGCGGCGCCGAAGGCATCGCGCGCCTCGCGGGCCTGCTCGGCAAGCCCGTGATTCCGCTGAACCCCGTGAACGGCAGCGAACATCCGCGCGCCGTCGCCTTCATCGACGAAAGCCTGTGCATCGGCTGCACGCTGTGCATGCAGGCGTGCCCGGTCGACGCGATCGTCGGGGCACCGAAGCAGATGCACACGATCGTAGAGTCGCTGTGCACGGGTTGCGACCTGTGCGTGCCGCCCTGCCCGGTCGACTGCATCGCGATGCTGCCGGTGACCGGTGAACGCACCGGCTGGGACGCGTGGTCGCAGGAACAGGCCGATGCCGCGCGCGAACGCCACGACCTGCGGCTCGCGCGCCAGCGCCGCGAACGCGAAGCCGCCGAAGCGCGTGCGGCCGCACGCCGCGCGGCCAGCGCCGCGAAGCCGGCCACGGCCTCCGCGGGAACGCCATCCGCCGCACCGGCCCCGGACGACGCGGAAGCGAAGAAGCGCGCTATCATCGCCGCCGCGCTCGAGCGTGCGCGCAAGAAGAAGGAAGAACTGTCCGGGCAAGGTGCCGGGCCGAAGAACACCGACGGTGTGAGCGCGGCCGTCCAGGCACAGATCGACGCCGCCGAGGCGCGCCGCAAGCGGCTCGCGGAACAGCAGGCCCAACGCGACGCCGAAGCGGCGGCCGCGAGCGGCAACGACGAAGAGAACGACGCAGGCAACGACGGCCCGGGCGGCCCGTCCGCACCGCCCGACCAGAACGCTCCATGAACGCCAGCAAACGACGCGCGATCTACGAAACGCTGCAGAGCCTCAATCCGCATCCGACCACCGAGCTCGAATACTCGACGCCGTTCGAGCTGCTGATCGCCGTGATGCTGTCCGCTCAGGCGACCGACGTATCGGTCAACAAGGCGATGCGGAAGATGTTTCCGGTCGCGAACACCCCGCGACAAATCGTCGCACTCGGCGAAGAAGGCGTCACCGAGTACATCAAGACGATCGGCCTGTACCGGACCAAGGCGAAGAACGTGGTCGCGACGTGCCGGATCCTGCTCGACCGCTACGACGGCGAGGTACCGGCCGATCGCGAAGCGCTGGAAGGCCTGCCGGGCGTCGGCCGCAAGACCGCGAACGTCGTGTTGAACACCGCGTTCGGCCAGCCGACGATCGCGGTGGACACGCACATCTTCCGCGTCGCGAACCGCACGGGGCTCGCGCCGGGCAAGGATGTGCGCGCCGTCGAGGCCGCGCTCGAGAAGTTCACGCCGAAGGAGTTCCTGCAGGACGCGCATCACTGGCTGATCCTGCACGGTCGCTACGTATGCAAGGCCCGCAAGCCCGAATGCTGGCATTGCGCGATCGAGCCGCTGTGCGAATTCAGGCCGAAGACCCCGCCGCCCAACGAGTGACGCGCAACCGCGGCCGGCCTGCCGCAAACCGCCGGACGCCATGTGGCCCGACGCCCGACGCTTGACGCACATCCCACCAGCCGCCCTCCGCCGGCCACTCGCGGCCGCGACAGCGCGTAGCCATCCGCGCCGCCGCCGCTTCCCCCTTCCCGACTAGGCGTTGGAGGTCGCGGTCGCGTCGTCGGCCGCCGCGCCGCCCGCGCGCACCAGCGCCAGCACGGCGGCCAGGATCGCGACGCCGCCCGCCCACTGCAGCGGCGACAGCGCCTCGCCGAACAGCAGCGCCGCCAGCGCGACCGTCACGACCGGTTCGAGCGTCGACAGCATCGACGTGCGCGCGGCCCCAAGCCGTTCGAGCCCGGCAAAGAACGCGATCATCGCCGCGACCGTCGACACGAGCGCGATCGCAAGCATCGACGCCCAGCCGCCGGCCGTCGCGGGCCAGCGCGGCGGCGCGCCGAACGCCGCGGTCCGCACGACGGCGATCGCCACGAGCATCGCGGTCGCCGACAGGCAGATGATCGCGGTGGTCGCGAGCGGATCGACGCCGCGCGTCGCCTTCGTGCCGCCGACGATGTACAGCGAATAGATCACCGCGGCAGCCAGCGCGAGCGCGATCCCGAGCGGCTCGCCATGCCCGCCGCCGACCATCAGCGCCGAACCCGCGACGCACAGCACCAGTGCGACGGCCTTCGCGCGCGTGAGGTGCTCGCCGAGCCACCACGCGGCCAGCAGCGTGACGAAGGCCGGATACAGGTACAGCAGCAGCGCGACAAGGCTCGCCTGCGCGTGTTGCAGCGCACTGAAGTAGCAGAACGACTGCCCGACGTAGCCGAGCGCGCCCATCGCCACGAGCGGCGCGAGCGCGCGCCCGCGCGGCCACGTGACGCGGCGATGCCGTGCGATCGCGGCGAGCACCGCACCGCCGATCGCGAAGCGCACGATCAGCAGCCCGAGCACGTCGACACCGGCCGCATACGCGTAGCGGCCGAAGATCGCCATCGCGCCGAACGCGGCGGCGGACAACGCGACGTAGAGCGTGCCCTGCAGGGCAGCGGACGATGGGCGGGCGGTGGCGGTCATGACGGAACGGATGAGAACGGTGCGGTGACGGGAAACGTTGGAGTGTAGCGGCGCGGCGGCCACGAGCCTAGCCCGCGCTTACCCCGCGCTTACCCCGCGCTTACCCCACGCTTACCCGTTACCCGGCACCGGCGGCGCACCTCACCGGCCCGTGCCGCGCATCCGCAGGGCCCGCGGGCCACCGCCGCTGCGGCCACGCGATTGCGCCAACCCGCCGCCAGCGCCGCCCGCCGACCCGGCGTACAATGCGCGACGCGGCATCCAGCCGTCCGAATCACGACGTTTCCCCACCATGTTCAATCCAAGCCGCGACGAAGTGCGTCGCTTTTTCACCGAGACCTGGCGCAAGCAGCGCGCCGGCGAGATCCTGACGCCGCTGGAAGCGATGGCAGCCGACTGGATCGTCGAGCATCCCGAATACCACGACGAACTCGCCGACGCCGATGGCGCCGCCGCGCGCGAGTACACGCCCGAGGAAGGCCGCACGAACCCGTTCCTGCACCTGTCGATGCATCTCGCGATCAGCGAGCAGCTGTCGATCGACCAGCCGCCCGGCATCCGCGCCGCGAACGACAAGCTCGCGGCGAAGCTCGACTCGACCCACGACGCGCAGCACGTGATCATGGAATGCCTCGGCGAGACGATCTGGGAAGCCCAGCGCACGAACACGCCACCCGATACCGACGCGTACCTGCAGCGCATCCTGCGCCGCGCATCGCGCGACTGAGCGCCGCCGCGGCGGCCTGCAGGCGCCGGCGCACGGACAAAAAAATACCCCGCCGGGGCGGGGTATCCTTGCTGCGCGGGCCCGCGGGGCCCGTCGCGCTTACTTCTTGAACACGAGATCGGTCTCTTTCAGCGACTCGATGTAGGCCGCGATGTCCTTCATGTCGCTGACCGACAGGCTCTGCACCTGTGCCTGCATGATCGCGTTGTTGCGGCCGATCAGCGGGTTCGTCAGCCCCATCTGGTACTGGCGCATCGCCCACACGAGGTAGTCGGCATGCTGGCCGGCGAGGCGCGGATATTCGGCGTTGATCGGCTTGTTCATCTGCGCGCCGTGGCAGGCCGCGCAGTTGTGCGATTCGACCAGTTCCTTGCCCTTCGTGATGTCCGCCGCGTGCGCGGTACCGATCGCGAGGCCGGCCGCCAGTGCAACCGCCGCCGTCTTGAATGCGTTGTTCATGAATGCTCCTGTCCCGCCGGAGAGATCGGCGGCGCGCGCTTACTTGTAGGGGTTGTCCTTCGAGTCGGCCTTCTGGGCGGCGTAGTACGCCGACAGATCCGCGATGTCCTGGTCCGTCAGCGAACCGGCGATCGCGTTCATCGACGGGAAGTGACGATCCTTCTTGCGGTAGGCCTTCAGCGCGTTCTCGAGATATTGCTGGTTCTGGCCGCCGAGGACAGGCACCCGGTAGACCTCCGGGTACGCCGCGCGGTAGTCCTGGATGCCGTGGCAACCGATGCACATGGCGACCTTGCTCGCCCCGTCCTTCGGGTTGCCGACCACACCGGCCGCCTGCGCGCTGCCCGCGAGCGCCACGAGCGCTGCGACAACGACGTGTTTGCCGACGAATTTGTTCATAGCTCTTGTAACCTAGCTTGAGGGGAAACTGGCGCCGAAGCGGCAACGGCCCGCGCCGTTTTGCTTGTCGGTCGCCACGCAGGCCAAAAAAAACGGCCAGATTGTACCGCGTCGGCGGGGAACGCGTCCACAAGGCGTCCCGCCACAGTCCCGCAACGATACGCGGGCGCGGCCCAACCGGACAGCCCTTCTGACTTATACTGGGTTTTTTTCCCCGATTGAGAAGAGCGCCGCCATGCGTTTCGAAGGGTCCTCGCACTACGTCGCCACCGACGATCTGAAGCTCGCGGTCAATGCCGCGCTGACGCTGCAACGCCCGCTGCTGATCAAGGGCGAGCCCGGCACCGGCAAGACCATGCTCGCCGAGGAAGTGGCCGCCGCGCTCGACATGCCGCTGCTGCAGTGGCACATCAAGTCGACCACCAAGGCGCAGCAGGGCCTGTACGAATACGACGCCGTGTCGCGGCTGCGCGATTCGCAGCTCGGCGACGAGCGCGTGAAGGACATCTCGAACTACATCGTCAAGGGCGTGCTGTGGCAGGCGTTCGATGCCGAGCACCCGAGCGTGCTGCTGATCGACGAGATCGACAAGGCCGACATCGAATTCCCGAACGACCTGCTGCGCGAGCTCGACCGGATGGAATTCCACGTGTACGAGACGCGCGAGACGGTTCGCGCGAAGCACCGCCCGCTCGTCATCATCACGTCGAACAACGAGAAGGAGCTGCCCGACGCGTTCCTGCGCCGCTGCTTCTTCCACTACATCCAGTTCCCCGACCCGTCGACGATGCAGAAGATCGTCGCGGTCCATTTCCCCGACATCCGCGAGGAGTTGCTGCGCGCGGCGCTCGAGAGTTTCTTCGAATTGCGCGGCGTGTCGGGCCTGAAGAAGAAGCCGTCGACGTCCGAGCTGCTCGACTGGCTGAAACTGCTGCTCGCCGAGAACATCCCGGCCGACGCGCTGCGCGGCGCGGACGCGAAGCAGATCGTGCCGCCGCTCGCGGGCGCGCTGCTGAAGAACGAGCAGGACCTGAGCCTGCTCGAGCGGCTCGTCTACATGAACCGGCACAACCGGTAATCCCCCTCACCCGCGAAGGCCCGGCCATGCTGCTCAATTTCTTCTACGCGCTGCGCGCAGCCAAGCTGCCCGTCTCGGTGAAGGAATACCTGACGCTGCTCGAAGCGCTGAAGGCCGGGCTGATCTCGCCGTCGATCGACGCGTTCTACTTCCTCGCGCGGATGACGCTCGTCAAGGACGAGCAGTACTTCGACAAGTTCGACCAGGCGTTCGGCGCGTATTTCCACGGCGTGTCCGCGCTGCCGTCGGATGCATTCGACATTCCGCTCGACTGGCTCGAAAAGCGCCTCGAGCGCGAGCTGTCGCCGGAGGAGAAGGCGCAGATCGAGGCCATGGGCGGGCTCGACAAGCTGATGGAGCGCCTGAAGGCGCTGCTCGACGAGCAGAAGGAGCGCCACGAAGGCGGCAACAAGTGGATCGGCACCGGCGGCACGTCGCCGTTCGGGCACGGCGGCTACAACCCGGAAGGCGTGCGCATCGGCGGCCCGTCGAACGGCAACCGCACCGCGGTGAAGGTGTGGGAGGCGCGCGCGTACCGCGACTACGACGATTCCGTCGAGATCGGCACGCGCAACATCAAGGTCGCGCTGCGGCGGCTGCGCCGCTTCGCGCGCGAAGGCGCCGCCGAGGAGCTCGACCTGCCCGGCACGATCCGCAGCACCGCCGCGAACGCGGGCTGGCTCGACCTGCGGATGGTGCCCGAGCGCCACAACAACGTGAAGGTGCTGATGCTGCTCGACGTCGGCGGCTCGATGGACGATCACATCAAGCGCACCGAGGAGCTGTTCTCGGCCGCGAAGGCCGAATTCAAGCACCTGGAGTTCTTCTACTTCCACAACTGCGTGTACGACCACCTGTGGAAGAACAACCGCCGCCGCCACTCGGAACGCACCGCGACGTGGGACGTGCTGCACAAGTTCACGCCCGACTACAAGCTGATCTTCGTCGGCGACGCGACGATGAGCCCGTACGAAGTGCTGCAGCCCGGCGGCTCGGTCGAATACAACAACCCGGAAGCCGGCGCCGTGTGGCTGCGCCGCCTCGCCGACCAGTTCCCCCATCATGCATGGCTGAACCCGGAGCCCGAGCGGCTATGGGAATACCGGCAATCGGTCGCGGTGATCCGCGACCTGCTCGGCCATCGCATGTATCCGCTCACGCTCGCGGGCCTCGAAACCGCGATGCGCGCACTCAGCAAGTAACGACACCCACCAAGACACGAAGGTCGCCTCCGGGCGGCCTCCCCCCGGAGAGAGCATGAACCCCTCGTCCACCGCGAGCGCCAGCCGCGCCGGCGGCCGCCGCTTTTTCGCCGATACATCCGTGTCCGCGCTCGTCGCCGGCTTCGTCGCGATGATGACCGGCTACACGAGCTCGCTCGTGCTGATGTTCCAGGCCGGCCGCGCCGCCCACCTCACCGATGCGCAGATCTCGTCGTGGATCTGGGCGCTGTCGATCGGCATGGCGCTGACGACGATCGGCCTGTCGCTGCGTTTTCGCGCGCCCGTCGTCGTCGCGTGGTCGACGCCCGGCGCCGCGCTGCTGATCGCGTCGCTGCCCGGCGTGCCCTACCCCGAGGCGATCGGCGCGTTCGTCGTGTGCGCGGTGCTGCTGACGGCCGTCGGCGTGAGCGGGCTGTTCGACACGCTGATGCGCAAGATTCCGGCCGGCATCGCCGCCGCCCTGCTCGCGGGCATCCTGTTCGAGATCGGCATCGAGATCTTCCGCGCCGCGCAGTTCCAGACCGCGCTCGTGCTCGCGATGTTCTTCACGTACCTGATCGTCAAGCGGCTCGCGCCGCGCTATGCGATCGTGACGACGCTGATCGTCGGCACGGCGGTGGCCGGCGGCCTCGGCCTGCTCGACTTCAGCGGCTTTCACATCGCGTTCGCGAAACCCGTGTTCACGATGCCGGCGTTCTCGATCGCGTCGATCGTCAGCATCGGCATTCCGCTGTTCGTCGTCGCGATGGCGTCGCAGAACGTGCCGGGCATCGCGGTGCTGCGCGCGGACGGTTATCGGACCCCGTCGTCGCCGCTGATCGCGACCACCGGCCTCGCATCGCTGCTGCTCGCGCCGTTCGGCTCGCACGGCGTGAACCTCGCGGCGATCACGGCCGCGATCTGCACGGGCCCGGAAGCGCACGAGGATCACGCGAAGCGTTACACGGCCGCCGTGTGGTGCGGCCTGTTCTACCTGGTTGCCGGGGTCTTCGGCGCGACGATCGCCGCGCTGTTCGCGGCGCTGCCGAAGGCGCTCGTCGTGTCGGTCGCCGCGCTCGCGTTGTTCGGCTCGATCATGAGCGGCCTCGCGAACGCGATGCAGGACGTGAAGCAGCGCGAAGCCGCGCTCGTCACGTTCATGGTCACCGCGTCGGGCCTCACGCTGCTGTCGATCGGCTCGGCCTTCTGGGGGCTCGTCGCGGGGATCGTCACGCAGGTGATCCTGAACGCGCGCCGCCCCACGTAATGCGGCACGGCGCTCGCCGGACCTGCCAAAACGTGCTCGACGCGAATCGGGCCTAGAATGATGGCTTGGAAGCGGCGCCCGGCGCCGCTTCGCTTCGCCGCCGCGCTCGCGCGGCCCGTGAGAACCCGGCGCCTTGCGCCCTTCTTCCGAATCGCCATGACTACCGCACTCGACCAGCTGAAGCAGTACACGACCGTCGTCGCCGACACGGGCGATTTCCAGCAGCTTGCGCAATACCAGCCGCAGGACGCGACCACGAACCCTTCGCTGATCCTGAAGGCCGTCCAGAAGGACGCGTACAAGCCGATCCTCGAGAAAACCGTCCGCGATCATCGCAACGAAAGCACCGACTTCATCATCGACCGCCTGCTGATCGCATTCGGCACCGAGATCCTGAAGCTGATCCCGGGCCGCGTGTCGACCGAGGTCGACGCGCGCCTGTCGTTCGACACCCAGCGCTCGATCGACAAGGGTCGCGAACTCATCAAGCTGTACGAAGCAGCCGGCATCGGCCGCGAGCGCATCCTGATCAAGCTCGCGTCGACGTGGGAAGGCATCCGCGCGGCCGAAGTGCTGCAGAAGGACGGGATCAAGTGCAACATGACCCTGCTTTTCTCGCTCGTGCAGGCCGCCGCCTGCGCGGAAGCCGGCGCGCAGCTGATCTCGCCGTTCGTCGGCCGCATCTACGACTGGTTCAAGAAGCAGGCCGGCGCGGAGTGGAATGAAGAGAAGGACGGTGGCGCGAACGATCCGGGCGTGCAGTCGGTGCGCCGCATCTACACGTACTACAAGACGTTCGGCTACAAGACCGAAGTGATGGGCGCGAGCTTCCGCACGACCAGCCAGATCACCGAACTCGCCGGCTGCGACCTGCTGACGATCAGTCCCGATTTGCTGCAGAAGCTGCAGGACAGCAACGAGACGGTCACGCGCAAGCTGTCGCCGGAAGCGCTGCACGACAAGCCCGCCGCTCGCGTCGCGATCGACGAGGCAGCGTTCCGCTTCCAGCTGAACGACGACGCGATGGCAACCGAAAAGCTCGCCGAAGGCATCCGTGTATTCGCCGCCGATGCGGTGAAGCTCGAGAAGCTGATCGACTCGCTGCGCTGAGCCGCGATACGCGACAGCGGGGGTCAGTAACACTGACAACAGCCGTCAGCAGGCACGACGCACACGGCCGCGAACGTCATGTTCGCGGCCGTTTTTATTTTTCATTCCATCGTCAGGCACGCGCACTACAATCCACGTCACGGGTGCGGCGGCCGCCTCCCGATGCCCCCTTTTCCCGGTCAGTCTTGTACGACGCCGAACCCGCGCAGATGCGCAGGCCGGCCCATCACAGGAGACAACGATGCAAGTTCAACCGTACCTGACGTTCTACGGTCGTGCCGACGAAGCCCTTCAGTTCTACGAAAAGGCGCTCGGTGCGAAGACGATGTTCAAGATGCACTTCAAGGACGCGCCGCCGAATCCCGACTACCCGATGGCGCCGGAGATGGCCGACAAGGTGATGCACGCGAGCTTCACGATCGGCGACTCGATGATCATGTGCTCGGACGGCGACTGCAGCCAGCCGGCAGGCGCCGCGCACGCCGGCTATTCGCTGTCGCTGAACCCGGAGACGGTCGAGGAAGGCCAGAAGCTGTTCAATGCGCTCGCCGACGGCGGCGAAGTGACGATGCCGTTCGGCAAGACGTTCTGGGCGCTCGGCTTCGGGATGGCCAAGGATCGCTTCGGCGTGCACTGGATGGTCAACGTCGAAGACCTGTCGCAGCGCGAGGAGCTCGCGAAACGCGCGCAGGGCTGATGAAAAAAACGCCCGCCACCGCAAGGGGGCGGGCGTTTTCGTTACCGCGCGTCGTCCGTCTCAACCTTCGACGACGTCGAGATAATCCTCCGGCCGCGTGCGATCCTCCGCATGCGCGATGCCCATCACGCGCACCAGCACGCTCACCGCCACCGCCACCACCAGGTTCACGATCAGCGACCACACGGCCGCGTAGCCGGGAATCGCGAGACCGAACAGGTGGATCGTGAAGATCGAACTCGCCAGCTTCAGCGAGACCGCCATCCACGTGCCGCAGATGATGCCGGCCGCCCAGCCGGCCAGCAGGCCGCGATGGTCGAGCACGCGCGTGTACAGGCCGAGCACGATCGCGGGCAGAGTCTGGATGATCCAGATCCCGCCGAGCAGCTGCAGCTGGATCGCGTAGGTCAGCGGCAGCCCGAGAATGAACGCCACCGCGCCGACCTTCACGATCAGCGACACGAGCTTCGCGACGTGCGTTTCCTGGTCGTGCGACATGTTGCGGTTCACGAACTCGCGGTGGATGTTGCGCGTATACAGGTTCGCGGCCGCGATCGACATGATGGCCGCCGGCACCAGCGCGCCGATGCCGATCGCCGCGAACGCGACGCCGACGAACCACGACGGGAAATACTCGAGGAACAGCGCGGGCACCGCGAAGTTCGGGCCGAACGCCTTGAAGTACGGCGCGTACTGCGGCATGTCCTTCACGCCCGACGCGAGCGCCATGTAGCCGAGCAGCGCGAGCAGGCCGAGCACGAACGAGTACGCGGGCAGCATCGCCATGTTGCGGCGGATCGAGTTGCCGGACGAGGACGACAGGATCGCCGTGACCGAGTGCGGATACAGGAACAACGCGAGCGCCGAGCCGATCGCGAGCGTCGCGTACGCGCTGTAGCCGTTCAGGCTCATCGCGTCGGGCGCCTTCAGCAGCAGCTTGGCCGGCGGCACGCTCGCGAAGATGTGTCCGAAGCCGCCGAGCTTGGCCGGGATCACGATGACCGCCGCGGCGATCGTGATGTAGATCAGGATGTCCTTGACGATCGCGATCATCGCGGGCGCACGCAGGCCCGACGTGTACGTGTACGCGGCGAGGATCGCGAACGCGATGATCAGCGGCAGGTCGCCGACGAAGCCGGTCGTGTCGAAGCCGAGCGCGCCGATCACCACCTCGATGCCGACGAGCTGCAGCGCGATGTACGGCATCGTCGCGACGATGCCCGTCACCGCGATCGCAAGCGCGAGCATTCGGCTGCCGTAGCGCGCGTTGACGAAGTCGGCGGCCGTCACGTAGCCGTGCCGCTTCGCGATGCTCCACAGCTTCGGGAACACGACGAACGCGAACGGATAGATCAGGATCGTATAGGGCAGTGCGAAGAAACCCATCGCGCCGGCGCCGAACACGAGCGCGGGCACCGCGACGAAGGTGTACGCGGTATAGAGGTCGCCGCCGAGCAGGAACCACGTGACGATCGTGCCGAAGCGGCGTCCGCCGAGGCCCCATTCGTCGAGATGGGCGAGATCGCCGCGCCGCCAGTTCGCGGCCAGGAAACCGATGATCGTGACGCCGATGAACAGCAGGACGAAGACGAAGGTTGCGCCGAGATTCATCGCTCACCTCCCTGCGGGCCGCTCGCCTTCCACGCGTTCTTGGTCTTGAAATACACGAACGCGGTGATCACCGCGCTGATGAAGACCCAAAGCAGCTGGTACCAGTAGAAAAACGGAAAACCGAACATCTGCGGTTCGATCTTGCTGTACGACGGTACCCAGACCATCGCGATCAGCGGCAGTACCAGCAGCCAGAGCCAGCGCTTGGCGGCCCGGTTGGCGTCGGCATCGTGAGCCATGACGTCTCCTCTTCTTTCCCGGTTATCGATCTTGTTGAGCGGGTACGGCGCCGAGAGGAGCGCAAAACGGGTAGGCTGCGGCTCCCCTGGCTTCGCGCCAGTATAGGAGCCGCGAGCACGCGGTCAAGCGGGGGCGAACCCGATGTGATCCGCCCCTTGTCGCGTGGTTGCACCGGCCTGCCGCCGGTGCCTGAAGCGTCAGATCGCGAACGAGGTATCGCGCGCGCCGGTCGTTTCTTTCAAAGCTTTCACCCACTTGCGTGCGGGCAGCTTCAGCGTGTCCTCGATCAGCTTCGCACGCGCGTCGAGCTGCGCGAACGACACGTCGAGCGCGGGGCCCGAGAACGCAATCGCGATCCGGTTGCCGTCATGCACTTCCGGCAGCGCGATCACGCGATGATCGAACGCCGCGTTCAGGTGCTTCATGTTGCGCACGAAGCTCGGATGGTCGCCGAACAGGTTGATCGTCGCGATGCCCGCGTCGGCAAGACAGCCGCGCACCGCACGGTAGAACGCGACGCTGTCGAGCACCGGGCCGCGCGCGGTCGCATCGTACAGGTCGATCTGGATCGCGCCCGTCGTGCCGCGGTTGGCCGGGTCGTTGACGAAGTCCCATGCGTCGGCTTCATGCACGGCGAGACGTGCATCGTCGGGCGGCAGCGCGAACATCGTGCGCGCGGCGACGATCACGGCCGGGTTCAGCTCGACGGCCTCGACCTTCGCTTGCGGGAGGAAGCGGTGCGAGAACTTGGTCAGCGCGCCGGTGCCGAGCCCGAGCTGGACGATCCGCCCGGGCGTTTCGAGGAACAGCAGCCACGCCATCATCTGCTGCGCGTATTCGAGCTCGATGTGCAGCGGCTTCGAGATCCGCATCGCGCCCTGTACCCACTCGGTGCCGAAGTGCAGGAAGCGCACGCCGCCCTCTTCCGAGAACGTGACGGGCGCGAAGCGCGGCTTGCGCGGCGCTTCGAGCACGGGCACGGGCACGTCGTCGTGTTCGTCGATGTCCGGGCGGCGCTTCACGCGCGGCGGCTGGAGTTTTTCGGAGCCGTTGTAGGCGGACGGCTTGCGATTCTTGAACGCGCGCGCCTCGGCGGACGCGCGCTTGATCAGTCGGGTCATGATTGAATCTCGCTGGGTGACGCTGGTTTTAGCGGACGAGAGGATAGCATTGGCGGGGGATGGCGGCCGCGAGGTACGCCCGGCTGCACCCGACTTCGAATCCCGTTGGCGATACACAGAATTCATCGCGCGAAGGAGGAAACATGACCTCAACCGACAGGAAGATCTGGTTTCCGGCGAAACGCTACGGATGGGGCTGGGGATTGCCGGTTGCGTGGCAGGGCTGGGTCGTGCTGGTGCTGTTCGCGCTCGGGATCATCGCGAGTGCGTGGCTCGCGCCGCCTCACCGATCGCCGTTCGCCTACGCCATTTGCATCGTGGCGTTGGTCGCGCTGCTGATTGCCGTGTGCTGGCTCAAGGGCGAGAAGCCCGGGTGGCGTTGGGGCAAGGACGATTGACGGTCAGGCTCGACACGCAGCCCGTGCGATCGTGGTTCGTCGGCAGGAAACACCCCTCCCCTCCGCCATCGATACACTGCGGCCACACTCTGTCGATCGGCTGAATTGTCCCGAATCTCCCTGCGACGCGAGAATGCGAAAGAACGGCAGTGTGCGGGAAGGACAGATGCTCGCATCCGCATCGACACGCATCCCGATGCCGAACCGGCTTCGCCCGTCGGCGTTCCCCCCAGCTTGTCCCGCGCCTGACGTCGCAACCGAACTGCCGCAGCAGGTTCCCGCGCGCACCTTGAAAATATACCCAAATAGGGATAAATTCATCGATGGATCCGTACATCAAACCGCTGTACTGGCTCGGTTCGGCGCTTAAGGACCTGAAAGCGATGCCCGATGCCGTACAGGACACGGTCGGATATGCGCTGTACCTGGCGCAGACGGGACGAAAGCACGATCACGCCAAGCCGTTGAGGGGCTTCGGATCGGCCGGCGTGCTCGAGATCGTGGAATCGGAAGACAACGGCACGTACCGCGCCGTCTACACCGTGAAGCTCGGGAACAGCGTGTACGTGCTGCACAGCTTCCAGAAAAAATCGTCGAGCGGCATCGCGACACCGAAGCCGGACGTCGATCTGATCCGTGAACGCCTGAAAGCAGCCGAAGCGCACGCAAAAGGAGAAAGTCGATGATCGAAATCGAGCAGGGCAGCGGTAACGTCTACGCCGATCTGGGTAGGCACGATGCCGACGAAATGCTTGTGAAGGCGCAACTCGCCGCCAAGATCGCCGAGATCATCAAGGCGCGCAAATGGACGCAGCAGCATGCCGCGCGATTGCTCGGCATGACGCAACCGAAACTGTCGAACATGCTGCGCGGACAGTTTCGCGGCGTGAGCGAAACGAAGATGATCGAGTGTCTGGCGAAGCTCGGGCGCGACGTGCAGATCGTCGTCGGACCCGACCGTCATTCGGAAATCGAGGGGCACATCGAAGTCGTATTCGCAGCCTGACGGCAGCGCCGCGCCCATCAAGAAATCATTCGACGCCAGAATTCCAGCTTCTGCTCGAACGACAACATCGCATTCGCCGGGCTCGACGAAGGCAGCACGAGCGTCTCGTACCCGGCCTGGCCGATCACGTCGGCGAACCGCCCTGCCGTCTTGCCGTTGAAGCACACGCGCTTCAGCAACGGCGCATGGTCCCGCAACGATTCGAAGTCGTTCGGCTTCGCATTCCGGATGGCCGAGTCGAGGCTACCCTGGCGATGGCACGCATCAAGGACGTCCCAGATGCCGATGCCATGCGAAAGCACGCACGCGAGCCGCGCATCGTACGGCAGTTCATGAAGCGTCGGCTCGCCGAGCACCGCCCCCAGCAACCGCCAGAACTGGTTGCGCGGATGCGCGTAATACTGCGCGGCGTCGAGCGACGCCTCGCCCGGAAAGCTGCCGAGGATCATCGTGTGCGTATGCGGCCCGACGACCGGCGCAAACCCCTGCAGCATCACGCGTCTCCACGCGGCCCGACGGACCGGGGTCCGTCGCCGTGCGCATCGAGATGACGCCACAGCGCCGGCAGCATGCATTCGGTGACCATCAACGGCTTGCCGTGACGCTGGAACACCGAACGCCGCGCGGCGAACGCATGCGGCGCGCGCGCGCCCGCGCCGAGCGCATGGCTCGCGAGCGCATACAGCGGATGACCGGCGATCACGCGCCGGCTGACGAGCGCAGAACGTTCGACCTGCGGATCGCTGTACAGCAACTCGGCCAGCGGCCGCGTGCGCAGCCGCCGCATTGCCTGCCACATGCCCTTGCTGGCCGCGAGCGGCGCGATGCTGTGCGCGGCAACAAAAGGCGTGCCGTCGACCGACAGGATCACCTCGCGCACCCACATCGGCGCGCGCGGCGAACTGGCGAGCGCGTCCGGCTCGTCGAACCACGGGCAGTCGACGGCCTCGCGCGTCACGCGCACGCTCACGCGGCCGAGCCGCGCGAGGTGCGCGGTCAGCGATCCGCCGCGCGTCAGCCAGTCGCGCTGGTCGAGCGTGCAGCCAGGCCGCGGCGTCTCGCGCCAGCCGGCCTGGCCGCCGTCGAAGCGCAAGCGCGTGTTCACGCGGCGCGCGACAGCAGCAGCGCGTTGGTCCGCTTCACGAAGCTCGCCGGATCGTCGAGCATGCCGCCTTCGGCCAGCAGCGCCTGATCGAACAACAGATGGGCCCAGTCGCCGAAATCGGCGCTGTCGGCCTTCAGTTGCTTGACGAGCGCGTGCTCCGGGTTGATCTCGAGGATCGGCTGCATCGCCGGCGCATTCTGGCCGGCCGCCTTCAGCATCCGCTGCAGGTAGCCGCTCATGTCGTTGTCGTCGGCGACGAGGCACGACGGCGAATCGGTCAGGCGGAACGTGACGCGCACTTCCTTCACCTTGTCGCCGAGCGCTTCCTTCATCTTCTCGACGACGGGCTTGATCGCCTCGCCCGCTTCTTCCTGCGCCTTCTTCTCTTCGTCGTTCAGCTCGCCGAGATCGAGGTCGCCGCGCGCCACGCTCGCGAGCGGCTTGCCGTCGAATTCATGCAGGAACGACAGCATCCATTCGTCGACGCGGTCGGTCAGCAGCAGCACCTCGACACCCTTCTTGCGGAACACTTCGAGGTGCGGGCTGTTCTTCGCGGCCTGCCACGTATCGGCCGTCACGTAGTAGATCTTGCTCTGCTCGGGCTTCATGCGCGACACGTAGTCGGCGAGCGACACGTCCTGCGCGTCGGTGTCGCCGTGCGTCGACGCGAAGCGCAGCAGCTTCGCGATGCGCTCGCGGTTCGCGTGATCCTCGCCGAGGCCTTCCTTCAGCACCTGGCCGAACGCGCCCCAGAACGTCTTGTACTTCTCCTTGCCGGCATCGTCTTCCGCGTTCGCGAGTTCCTCGAGCATCGACAGCGCGCGCTTGGTCACGCCTTCGCGGATCGCCTTCACGTCGCGGCTTTCCTGCAGGATTTCACGCGACACGTTCAGCGGCAGGTCGGCCGAATCGACGACGCCCTTCACGAAGCGCAGGTATTGCGGCAGCAGCTGCTCGGCGTCGTCCATGATGAACACGCGCTTCACGTACAGCTTCAGGCCGCCGCGGTAGTCGCGGTTCCACAGGTCGAACGGCGCGTGCGCCGGCACGAACAGCAGTTGCGTGTATTCGCTGCGGCCCTCGACGCGGTTGTGGGTCCACGTGAGCGGATCCTGGTGGTCGTGCGCGATGTGCTGGTAGAACTGCGTGTACTGCTCGTCGGTGACGTCGCTCTTCGAACGCGTCCACAGCGCGCTCGCCTGGTTGACGGTCTCGTCCTCGTCCTTCAGGACCATCTCGCCCTTTTCCTGATCCCACTCTTCCTTCTGCATCAGGATCGGCAGCGCGATGTGATCGGAATACTTCTGGATGATCGACTTCAGGCGGTGCGACGACAGCAGCTCGTCCTCGCCTTCGCGCAGGTGCAGCGTGATCGTCGTGCCGCGCTGCGCGCGCTCGATCGCATCGATCGTGAAGTCGCCCTCGCCCGCGCTTTCCCAGCGCACGGCTTCGTTCGCCGGCACGCCCGCGCGGCGCGTCTCGACGGTGATCTTGTCCGCGACGATGAAGCCCGAGTAGAAACCGACGCCGAACTGGCCGATCAGCGCCGCGTCCTTCTGCTGGTCGCCGGACAGCTTCGTGAAGAATTCCTTGGTGCCCGAACGCGCGATCGTGCCGAGGTTCGCGATCGCCTCGTCGCGGCTCATGCCGATGCCGTTGTCCTCGATCGTGATCGTGCGTGCGGCCTTGTCGAAGCCGATGCGGATGCGCAGGTTCGGATCGTTCTCGTACAGCGCGTTGTCCGCGAGCGCCTCGAAACGCAGCTTGTCGGCCGCGTCGGACGCGTTCGACACCAGTTCGCGCAGGAAGATTTCCTTGTTGCTGTAGAGCGAATGGATCATCAGGTGGAGAAGTTGCTTGACCTCTGCCTGAAAGCTCATCGTTTCATGTGCCATGGATGCTGTTTCCTCTTACTTGAACTTGAATGGTGTGGCGCAGCCCGGCGCGCGATGCCGGACGACCCTGGAGGGCCACCGCCTGGCGCAAGCGGTTTGCGCGCGTATCTGGGGATCGCACGCCCGATTTCAAGGGCCGGCGTGCGGCGCCCGGTTACGACGCGCGGCGTACGGCCGAATCGATATAGCGCGACAGCAGCCCCGGCAGCGCCGGATCGCCGCAGTTCGCGACGTTGAAGCGCATCCACGTCGACGGCGATTGCTGCGGCGAGAACAGGCTGCCCGGCGTCAGCAGAAAGCCGGCCTCGTGCGCGACCGCCGCGAGCGCGTCGGAGTCGACACCCGTATCGGCCCACAGGAACATCCCGGCCGCCGGCATCGTGAAGAGGCCGAGCCCGGTGCGCTCGAGCATCCGCGCGGTCTTGTCGCGCACGCCGTCGAGCCGCGCGCGCAGCCGCTCGACGTGGCGCCGGTAATGCCCTTCGGTCAGGATCTTGTAGAGCACGCGCTCGTTGAGCTCGGGCGTCGTCATCCCGACCAGCATCTTCTGGTCGGTGACCGCCTTCGCGATCTCCGGCGCGCACGCGACATAGCCGACCCGCAGGTTCGCCGCGAGCGTCTTCGAATAGCTGCCGAGGTAGATCACGCGCTTCAGCTGGTCGAGGCTCGCGAGGCGCGTGGCCGGATAGCTCGGCGGGCACAGGTCGCCGTACACGTCGTCCTCGACGACGAGGAAGTCGTACGCCTCCGCGAGCTTCAGGATCCGGAACGCCTGCGCGGCCGACAGCGACGTGCCGGTCGGGTTCTGCAGCACCGAGTTGATCACGAGCATCTTCGGCCGCCACATCTGCACCAGCGTCTCGAGCGCGTCGAGATCGGGGCCGTCCGGCGTGTAAGGCATCCCGACGAGTTGCGCGCCCTGCGCCGCGAAACGCCCGAACATCTGGAACCAGGCCGGATCGCCTACGATCACCGCGTCACCGGGCCGCATGTAGATCCGCGAAATCAGGTCGATCGCCTGCGTGATCCCCGACACGAGCACGATCTGCTCGGGTTTCGCGCCGATCTCGACTTCGGCGAGGCGCGTCTGCAGTTGCTGGCGCAGCGGCAGGAAGCCCTGCGCGGTGCCGAAGCCGAGCATCTGCGCGCCGGACTGGCGCCCGAGCGCGCGCAGCGCGCCGGTAATCAGTTCGCCGTCGAGCCAGCGGCCCGGCAGATAGCCGAGACCCGGCCCCTTTTCCGGGCTGACGGTGTGCAGCATGTTGCGCAGCAGCCAGACGACGTCGATCGTGTTGTGCACCGGCGCGGCCTCGGCCACGCGCGCGACGCTGTCGGCCGGCTGCGGGCCGGCGGCCGTGCGCTCGCGCACGTAGAAACCCGAGCCGCGCCGCGAGTCGAGATAACCCTGCGCGACGAGCCGCTCATAGGCCTCGACGACGGTGAAGCGCGATACGCTCTTGTCGAGCGCGAGCTTGCGGATCGACGGCATCCGCATGCCGGGCCGGAACACGCGTTCGTCGATACGCCGCCGCGCCCACTGGACCAGCTGGTCGACGAGCGTGAGCGTGGCCGTATCGTGCGGCACGGGAATCTGGGCGAGTGGAACGGTGGACATGGGCGGCAGCTCCAACTGTACCGAAGGGTATCGCGCCGATTGTACCGTTACTGTGCCGGTAGCGACGATTACAGTTGACCGAATCGGCGACCATGCGGCCGCCGTTCCGGCACCGCCGCACCCGGCATCGCGCCCACCGGCCCGCATCGCCGCCGGTACGCCGGCCGGGCCGGCCACCGCCCGGCGCCTCGCCTGCCCACCATGACACTTTCGCTTCCCGACCGACGTTCATGCCAGCCCGCTCCCTGACACTCGACCATCTCGTGATCGCCGCGCGCACGCTCGACGAAGGCGTACGCCATGTCGCCGACGCGCTCGGCATCGAACCGGCCGGCGGCGGCCGCCACCCGCTGATGCGAACCCACAATGCGCTGTTCGGCGCGTGGGGCGGCCTGTACCTCGAGGTGATCGCGATCGACCCCGACGCGCCGGCGCCGAACGACGGCGCCGAGCCGCCGCGCGCCCGGCTGTTCGCGCTCGACGAGCCGGCCATGCACGCGCGGCTCGCGCAAGGCCCGTTTCTCGCGCACTGGGTCGCGCGCGTCGACCGGCCGCGCCAGCTCGCGCTGTGGCAGAGCCAGTACCCGGCACGCATCGCGCCGGTCGTCGCGATGCGGCGCGGCGACCTGAGCTGGGGCCTCACCGTGCCCGACGACGGCGCGTTCCCCGCGTGGCAAGGCGCGGGCGACGGCCTCGTGCCGTCGCTGATCCAGTGGGACAGCACGCGCCACCCGTCCGAATCGCTGCCGGGCGACGGCGTCGCGCTGAAGGCGCTCAAGGGCGTCCACCCGCGCGCGGACGCGATCCGCGAGCAGCTCGACTGGCTCGGCGCCGCCCACCTGCTCGACCTCGAAGCCGCCGACGGCCCGCCCGCGCTCGTCGCCGAATTCGACACGCCGCAGGGCCCGCGCACGCTGCGCTGAGCCCCCCGCCGCCCCGCCCCTACCCAATACCGGCAACA
>NZ_LDUL01000094.1:0-60048 GCF_001043615.1 Burkholderia sp. LK4 | reverse complement strand
CACCGTGTCGCCCGGGCGGGACGGCGGGGTTGGCCGCTGGCGGGCATAAAAAGGGACGGTTGAACGCCCTTTGGCTGCCATCCATGCCGACGCGACCGGCATCCTACCAGTTCGGCGGCGTGGACACAGTCAAGAATTGTCGGGGGCAGGGCCGCAGGGGGCAGGGGGCGCGTCGAATGGCCGTGACGCTACCGGCTCGGGATGGGGTCATCCAGATGCCGCGATGCAACCTTGCCCGTTCTCCGCGAGCTTTCAGTCGCATGCGTGGCAACTGACAACCGTAAGGTGCCCGTCGATCGATGGTATTCGTCAACATCGTCACGCACCTGTGATTATCCCGATTCTGCTTTTTACTATCGCGTCGTAAATGCATTCGATTATTTGCGAAAATTAAAAGGGCCAATCGTCACTTTCACCTCCGGATTTTTTTGAGAATCCATGCCGCCTTGTCCTTGCTAAAACCAATTCCATCTGCTTTATTTACTCATACCAAATCAGGATAAAACGCTAACGGGTTATCACGGTCACTTTGTCGGGTATTGGTGCCTGACGAAGTGACATCGATTCACTACAGCATCCCTACGATCTGAAGGCGGAGCCCCTTTCCCGAGGGCGTGCTACGCCTGTTGCGCGTGTCCGCGCCCATGGAGGCGATCAGGTGACCACGCGGGCCCGCCCATGGCCCGCCGATTAATGCTTTCAAAATGCCACGTGCTATTTGAATAAAACGAATTCGATTGAGCGCGAGTTTAAATGTTTTATTAACTACCTGCTTACGTTCAAAACCTGGCGGCCAAACCCTAATGCCACCCACGAAGGAGGCTGGATATATCATGAATAACGCATCTGGAGTCAGAGTTCGTCCGTCGATCGAATCGTTGCAAGTCGAATATCGGAAAGGCAACAAAAAGCCGCTGGAAGACCTGATGCGCGCGTGGAAAGGCATCAAGGCATTGCCGCCCGACGATCCGAACTCGTTCTTCATGATCGGCGGCTTCCACGGCGAGCCGTTCCGCGGCGCCGGCTGGGGTTCGGCGTCTTACTGGGGCGGCTATTGCAACCACGGAAACGTGCTGTTCCCCACCTGGCACCGTGCGTACCTGCTGCGGCTGGAACAGGCGCTGCAGAGCATCCCCGGTTGCGAGCAGGTGATGCTGCCGTTCTGGGACGAAACCAGCGAAGAGTCGCTGACGAAAGGCATCCCGTGGGCACTGACCGACCCGGATTTCGAGCTCGACGGCGAAAAGATTCCGAATCCGCTGGCCTCCTTCACGTTCAACCGGGCGATCACCGACAACATCAACGGCGACGATCCGAACTACAGCAAGCCGCTGCCGTACGTCACGGTTCGCTACCCGCTGTCGGGGCTCGTGGGTACCGACAAGGACCGGGCCGCGACCGAGAAGCACAACGCCAGGTTCAAGGATGCCAAGGAGAACGTGGTGTTGCTGAACCGGAACATCGTGGACTGGCTCACGTCCTACATCGTCGTGAAGGGCAACGTGGTGCCGACCAACGTGAAGCGCAAGTTCGAGCAGTGCCTGGACGCGCCGAACTACACGGTGTTTTCCAACACGACGTCCGCGGCCCAGTGGAACGAGAATCTGCCGGAAGGCGCGATTCCCGTCGTCCCGCTCGAGTCGCCGCACAACAAGATTCACCTGGCGGTCGGCGGGTTCGACGTGCCGCACGGCCCGAACAAGGGCGACTTCTCGCCGATTCCGGGCGCCAACGGCGACATGGGCGAAAACGACACGGCGGGCCTCGACCCGATCTTCTATTTCCATCACTGCTTCATCGATCGTGTGTTCTGGCTGTGGCAGAAGCGGCACGGCTTCACGCAGCACCTCGACGTCATCGCCGAGTATCCGGGCACCAACTCGGTCGACGCGCAGGGGCCGACGCCGGGCACGGTGCCCAACTCGTGGCTCACGCTCTCGTCGCCGCTCGATCCGTTCAAGAAGAGCGAGAACGGCAAGGAGCGCGCCTATACGTCGCTCGACTGCATCAACATCGAGGAGCAACTCGGCTACACGTACGGCCCCGGTTCGCTGGAAGACCTGCCGAAGCTCTCGCTGGCGGCGACGACCGTGCCGGCCGGCAACAGCAGCAAGGTCGTGCGCGTGTCCGGGCTGAATCGTGCGCCGATCGCGGGGTCGTTCCTGGTCTCCGCGTACGTCAACGTGGACGGCGAGCGGCACCTGCTCGGCACGGAGGCCGTGCTGAGCCGCTGGAGCGTGCAGTACTGCGCGAACTGCCAGACGCACCTCGAAGTGAAGGCGTTCTTTCCGCTGGACCAGTTCTCGGTGAGTGCGGTGGAGGGGGCCCAGTACGACGTCGAGATCCATACGCGCGAAGGCGTACGCCTGCAGACACAACCGGCTTCGCCGCCCGTTTCGCAAGCCGTCGCCGGTGCGGCTCCGCAGGCCGCGCCGAAACTGTTCCGGCTCGAGGTCCGGTAACGACGGCGCGTGACGAACCGGCGCCATCGCGTGGCGCCGGTTCACTTCGGTATTTCGACGACACGGACATGAAGGGGAGGCGCGCGCATGAGCTACACACCCGAAACCGGCAGCCTGGTGGGCCAGTGGACCTATCGCAGTTTCCTGAACGATCCCGATCCGGCCACCGCATTCAACGACCTGGAATTCGGCCTCGGCACGATCGAGATCGCGCAGGCACCGGCGGGCATTTTCAAGGGGCGCATTTTCGGTCCGGGATGGGAGCTGCAGCTCAACGGCTGGATCAGCTACGGGAATCCCGGCACCGTCCGCTTCCAGGGGCGCGGCGTGGTCAGCGGCGAGGAGTGGGTCTACGACTATGTCGGGTACGTGAGCGCGCCCTGGCCCAACGGCATCAACCAGCGTCCGGCGCTGACCGGTTCGATCGTCCGGACGGTTCCGCATGCGAGCGGCAACGGCGGCGTCGCGCCGGCCGGGGTGGTGTGCTCGTGGTATGCGGTCATGCGAGATCCCGCCTGAACGGCCATGACTGCCCGGAGTGCTCCGCCGACCGACCCGGCCAGGCGTCCGGCAACGATGACGGGCGCGATCCGCGCATGCGTGGAGGCCGGGCCCGCGCGAACGGCCATGCTCCCGATGCCCGAACGCGTGCGCGGCGCGCTGGGGTTCGCGACCCTCGGCTACCTGGCGTGCGACTTGCCGACGAGGCTGCATGGTGCCCCTTCCAGCTGGATATGGAACGGCATCGGTGCGCTTGCCTGCGGCGTGGCGGGGTACTCGACGAGAGGCGGATCGCCGGGCAGGTGCGCGCGCCGGTCGATGCTCTGGTGCATGGCCGCCATCTGCGCGGGACTGACGCTCGATGCGATGCGGGCGCCCCTCGAGGCCATTCTCGACATCTGCGGCGGCACGCTCGATACCGGTGCCATGTGGAACATGCTGGTGCTCCATCTCCAGTGGTTCCCGATGTCGATGCTGGCCATGCTGGTGCTGCTGATTCGGCGCGAAGCCGACCGCAAGGACGGGCATCGACGCGGCCCGGTAAGCGTGCTCGTCAGGGTGCCGGTGCGCGTCGCGCTCGAATTCGCGGGGATGTTGCTCGTCATGGCGATCGGCATGACCGCGATCAGGGCAATCGCGTTCAGCGTGGGGCTGCGTTGGGATACGAGCGGCGTGGCCTTTGCGATGCTCGTCAGCATGCTGGCGTTCTACGCATTGAGCGATCGGGCCGCCCTCGCAGAGGAATCGTTGAAAGGCCGCTTGCGAAACAAGAACGGCCAGATTACTTAGGATGGCAAAAAACAGGTTGGAGATCGAATTCGGCGGAACATGATCGTGGTGCAGGTCGATTTCAATGAAAGAGACCACGCACCGGGCGGCGGGCGAACGCAGCGCAACGGTATCGGCCGGCATGCGCGGCGGCACGGCTTGCCTGCGCATTGTCCGCCGGCGTAGGCGCGACGCACGGCGACAACCGATTTCACAGACCCGTCGCACGGTTCGTCCCTGCAGCGGTCCCGCCGAAATTTCCGGCGGGGCCGCCGTCTGTCCATTTCCCGGAGAACACCATGCGATATCCATTGCAGTACGCCGGCGTCGGCGCCCCTGCGCCGCGTCCATCCGTACCCGAACCGCACGCACCGGCGCCGCGGGCCGACCTCGAGGAGGCGTGAGCCATGAGCGACGACGCACTCGACCCGTTGCTGCGGCAGTTCGCGGAGAAACGATTGGGGCGGCCCCTCGAGCCGGCTGAAGAGCGGGCGCTGCTCGAGCGGCTGCCGGGTCGTCACGCGGCCCAGCCGGCCCCGGCGGCCGGCGCGGCCGGCACGGCCACGCAGGCAAGCGCCGCGAATCCGCCATTGCCGCGCCTGAAAACCCGGCAGGAGGCGCGCGAGCAGGTCAAGCATTTTCTGCAGCTCAACCAGCAGAAGGCGTACGAGAAGATGCGCGGCATCCTGCAGACGATCGACGCGCAGAACGAGACGACCCTCGGCATGCTGGCGTCGGAACAGCAGAAGGTGTCCGGCGTACTCGACGCGCACGAGCCGCCGGACGACGCACCGGCGTCCGCTGCGGCCGACATCCAGGACAGCACCCGCGAGGCGCTGGCGGTGATCGGCGAACAGCTGACCGGCCTCATCCGGCAGGAAATCGACGCCTGCTTCCGGCACTACGTCGATTCGCTCGCCGAACAGCTCGCCGTGCGGCTCGACGCGATCGACGAGCGGCTGCAACGCATCGGCGCCCGTCCGGCCGAGCTGCACGAACCGGCCGCTGCTGCCACAGCCATTGCTTCTGTTCACGATACCCCCGGGCCAGCGTCCATGGAGTAGCACACCGGGCATGCGGTTGAAGTCGAGCGGCTGAAGTCCGGCGGCTGGGCGCGAGACCGGCCGGCCCCGATGTGCGACCTCTCAACTACGTGAATCAAGGAGCAAAAAATGGGTGATACGTGTCAGGTGTGCCAGGTCAATCCCGCGATTACCGATGCCGTCACGCAGGTCAACGTCAAGGTGGTCGCCGAGGCGCCGGCGATGGCGATGGGCTCGCTGTACCAGGCCCAGAGCCATTCGCTCAGCATCCTGTTCGAGAACGCGGTGCAGCAGCAGTCGCAGGCCGCGATCCAGTCGCAGACGTCGACGAACGTGGGGACGATGCAGCTCTACACGATCGGGCCGGAAAGCGCGGGGGCGGCCGCCACGGAAATCGGCGCGAACGGGATCATCTCCATTCTGGCCGACGTGATCGCGATCGGGAAGGCGATGCGCCCGTAACGTGCGGTCGCCGCGCCGTGGTCGAGCGGCGGCGCAAGCGGCTCGGGCCGCCGATATCGCCGCCGCGTCGCCGTGCCGCCGCGTCGCCGAACCGCAGCACGTCCGCCGGCGCCTGAACAGCGGTGCCGCGTGGTGTTCCGGAGCAAACGACAGGACGGGTAGAGCCGATTCGATGCGGCGCCCGTTCGCAAACCAGGAGAAATTCGATGGCAAATGATACAAGCGCCCCGACGGATCCGAAGGATCCGAAAGACCCCTGCAACTGCAAGACGTGCGCGGTCAATGCCGCGATCACCGACGCCGTCACGCAGACCAACGTCAAGGTGGTGGGTGAAGCGCCGGCGATGGCAACGGGCTCGCTGTACCAGGCCCAGAGCCATTCGCTCAGCGTGCTGTTCGAGAACGCCGTGCAGCAGCAGTCGCAGGCCGCGGTACAGCTGCCGACCTCGACGAACGTGGGCACGATGCAGCTCTACACGCTCGGCCCGGCGAGCGCCGGCGCCGCCGCGACGGAAATCGGCTCGAACGGCGTGCTGTCCGTGCTGGCCGATGTGCTCGCGCTCGGCAAGGCGCTGGCCTGACGCGTAACCCGGCGTCGACGCCGGGCGGCGGCCCCGATCCTCGCGGCTGTCGCCCGGCGCCCGTCGTCGTCCCGGCGCTCGCGACGACGAGCGCTCGCACGCACCGATGCAACCGCCCGGCGCACGTCGCCGACCGACCCATTCATGCGTTCGCCGTGACTGCCTCGCAGCGGCGGGCAAACCAGGAGCAACGACATGCCGGAACAGGTTTCCGCCGCGGTGACCGATGCGGTCACGCAAGCCAACGTCAAGGTGGTGGGCGAAGCGCCCGCCGTGGCCTTGGGCACGCTCATGCAGTCGAACAGCCATGCGTCCGCGATCCTGCTTCACAACGCGGTGCAGATGCAGGCGAACCAGGCGATGTCCAACCTCGCCGCCACGACCGTCGGCATCATGCAGCTCTACGCCGGCTCGCCGGTGGCGGTGGCCGCCGCGGCGCGCTCCGCGAACGACAACCTTGCGTCGCAACTGACCGCCGTCGCGCAGCTGATGAACGCCATCGGCCACTGGCGCGGCTGATCTTCACCGCGCGCCGCGCAACCCGGCGCGCGCGACCTCCTGCCGCCGCGGCGTCGCGGCGCACGCGCCCGGCGCGTCAATTGGCGTTGACGATGGTCCGCAGCTGCTCCGGCTTCTCGATCGTCACGCCGTGCGCGTGAAGCCGGATCAGGCCGTCGCGCTGCATCTTCTGCAGGCTGCTGTTCAGTCGCGGCCGGCTGACGTTGAGCATCGCGGCGAGGATGCTCTGGCTCTCCGGCAGCCGCACCTCGAGATCGTTCCCTTGCATGCGGTTCAGCAGATGGCGCGCGAGCCTGGCTTCGAGCCGGTACAGGCACGTCGATTCGACGAAGTCGCTCAGCTGGTGCACGTGCCGGCACAGCTGCTCGTGGATGCGCTCCATGAAATCCGCGTTGGCCAGCAGCGGTGCGAAGTACTGGCGATGCAGTAGCGACACGCGGCAGTCGGGGCTCAACTGCGCGGTGAAGCTGCGCCGGTGGGCACGAACCAGCGTGTTTTCGCCGATGAGTTCACCCGGCAACGAGTGGCCGAGAATGAGTTCGCGTCCGCCGGGTTCGTGCAGCGTCTTGTACACGCGGCCGCAGTGCACGAAGGCGACGAAATCGCCCGGATCGCCCTTGAAGAACAACAGGCGATTGCCGTGTTCGGGCCAGGGCGTGAGATGCCGCTCGATGTGAGCGAGCAGGCTTTCCGGAAGATCGGCGAGTATCGGGATATTGCACAGCGTTCGACCGTTGACGAGGGCAGGCATGTTTTCCGTGCAAGGTTGTTTGACGATGCGGCCACCTAGCGAAAAACGCTGCCTTTGGCATTACGTGAAAATGAATGATGAAAATAACCAGATAATGGGAAAGTGATCCCGATATGGTTTTGCTTCGGCGCCAGGGACCTTTGGTCGACCGACATCGGCAGCAGCGTGCCGGCGTAATCGCATCGCGGCGGCAGTCGCCATTTTTCATCCAAATGCCATTGGTTACGCTCGGCGGCGCGCCCGAAACGACGGATGAGGAGATGCCGGGGAATTAAAGTTTCCGTTCACAATAATCAAGAAAATTTACACGAAGCGATTATCTTTAAAACGGTGTTACGCGGGTAACAGCGCCATTCCCGGCACCGAATCGATTCTGTGTTTTCCATAAAAAAGGAAGGCACGGGATGACAACCTCGAACCAGCACGCTGTTTCGACGCCTGAGTCACCGGCGCAGCAGCTCGATCACACGTGGCGGGAAATGCAGGGGAAATTGCGGCGCCGCGCGCGCCTGTTGTGCAAGGGCGATATCCACCGTGCCGACGAACTGCTCTCCGATACCGCGCTCAAGGTCCACATCTACCTGCAACGTTCGCCCGAGCGCGTCCGGAACCTGGCCGGCTTTCTCTTTCTGGCGCTGAACCACGCGTTCCTCGACGGCGCGCGCCGCCGTGTGCGCGAAAGCGGCATGCTCGAATTCGACCCGGGCTGGGACGACGATCACACCGTCGAGCTGGCCGGCCACGCGCCGTCGGTGGAGCAGCAGCTGCTGCTCCGGCAACAGCTGCTGCGTCTCGAGCAGGTGCTGTCCACGCTCCCGTCGCAGCAGCAGATGCTGTTCACGCTGAAGTTCGAGGAGGACCGGCCCTATCTGCACATCGCGGCGACGCTCGGGATCAACGAGCCGCTGGCCAGGAAGCGTGTCGAGCTGCTGCGCAGGAAATTGCGCGAGGAACTCGCGTGAGCGCGTTCACGAACACGGGCATGCAGCGTTCCTAACGGCATGCGCGGCGTCGATGGCCCGCCGTTCCTTCAATCGCATGCCGGAGCCGAGATCCGAGGAGGCCTCGTGGCAGACAAAGTCAATGAGCAGGTTACCGACGCGCTGACGCAGACCAATGTCAACGTCGTCGCGGGATCCCCGGCCCAGGCGCTGGGCATGCTTTACCAGATGTTCAGCCAGGCCGTCGGCATCTCGGCGCAGAACATGACGCAGCAGCAGGCGGCGCTGAACCAGATTTCGAACGCCGTCGTGTCGAAGGCGGTGGCCATGATCCTGTCCGTCGAAGCGTCGCCGAAGCCGGCATCGGGCGGCGCGGCGCAAGCCCCGGCGGCCGGGCCGCAGACGGGTTCCACGCATTAGTCGACTCTCGGGATACCTGAACCATGAACATGAAAGGCCTTTTGGGCGGACGCGGCGACGGTGCGCCGCAGGCGCCGCACGATGGCGCGTCCGCGGCAGCAGGCGCAACGACGCCGGCCGACGCAACGACACCCGCCGATGTCGCGCCGCCCGTCGCGGCGCCGAAGGCCGGCGCGCGCGCATGGCCGGTCAACCGGCTGCGCAGGCTCACCGATGCGCTGAAGGCGCCGAACCAGGTCGCCGGTCCGGCCGGGGGCGGCGGTTCGACGCTGCAGACCGTGCAGGCGATCAACGCGGAGGCGGCGTCCTACGCGACGACGCAGATCGCCGTCGGCCCGAACATGATGATCACGCAGGCGGGCGGGATGGTCGCGCAGGCGGCGGCCAACTACTTCGAGGCGTCGACGTCGCTGGCGATCGCGGGCAAGAGCGTGCTGATGAAGGACCTGGCGCAGAAGACCATCGACGAGAACGTGCGCGGGATGGCGATGGATGCGGTGGGCCTGCTGTTGACCGACCTGTTCGTCGCGACGGCGGCGGTCGTCGCAGGTGCCGCGGAGGCGATCGAAGGCGAGGCCGCGAGCATCGCGCTCGACAAGATCGACGAGAGCCTGCAGCGGTATCAGGCGCTGCTGGACAAGAAGGGTGCGTAGCGCGCGACCGCGCGCGGCGACCAGGAATCAATCGACACGACCCGCCGGGCCGCCAGGCCTGACGCGGGAGGTGAGCGGCGGGAACGACGCGTGTCCGCTTCCCGGACATGTCGCGGGCCCGCCACCGGCAGTCCCATCGAGTCAAGTGAGGAACCCATGCCCTACGACATTCGGAACGTACAAGGTCCCGCGCCGCTGGCGGTTGGCGAGCGCATCTGGGGAGATGCGACGGAAATCGATTTCGGCGCGATGACGAGCTGCATCGCGCTCGTCGAGCAGACGCCGGGCCAGCCGGCGTCGGTGCGCGCGATCCATCTGTCGATCGTCAGCGACGACGGTACGAAGGTGTACGACCCGTCGGCGAACGTGGCCGGGCAGGTCGAGACGATCATGCAGCAGAGCGGCGACCTGCGTACCTGCCTCGGGCGCATCGATCTCTGGCAGGCCAGCGAGTCGCAACAGCTGCGGGATTTCTTCGCCGCGCTGATGCTGAGCCTCGACATGCAGAACTGGGTGCCGCTGCCGGACGGCAACCTGCGGGTGCGGATCAACGGCGGCGTGATCCAGTATCGGCAGGGCGCCGGCGCATGGACGAACGCGTAGCCGGCGCGACCGGTTGAAGCCGGCGCCCGCCGTCCGGGCGGGCGCCGGTGCAACACAGGCGTGTCGTCCTGTGCCGCTCGCCGCCCGCGCGCCCCCCAGCTTTTTGCTCATCAACACCAACAAAAATCATCATTTCGCCGCAAGCGGCGTGTCAGCAGAATGTCTCCATTCCAGCTCGAGCGACAGCACGCGGGTCGCGCCGAGCCGCACTTCAGAAGGAGACAGCCGTGGCAGTCGAAACAACCTCAATCGATACGCTCGTCGTCGGCGCCGGTCAGGCCGGCGTGGCCATGAGCGAGCACCTGGGCAAGCTGGGCGTGCCGCATCTCGTGCTGGAGCGCAGCCGCATCGCCGAACGCTGGCGCACGGGGCGCTGGGATTCGCTGGTCGCGAACGGCCCCGCGTGGCACGACCGCTTCCCGGGGCTCGAATTCGACGGCCTCGACCCCGACGCATTCGCGTCGAAAGACCAGGTCGCGGACTACTTCGAAGCGTATGCGCGCAAGTTCGACGCGCCGATCCGCACCGGCGTCGAGGTGAAGCGGGTCGTGCGCAATACGGGCAAGCCGGGTTTCGTCGTCGAGACGTCCGACGGCACGATCGAGGCGAACCGCGTGGTCGTCGCGACGGGGCCGTTCCAGCGCCCGGTGATTCCGCCGATCGCACCGGACGACGCGCGCCTCGTGCAGTTTCATTCCGCCGACTACCGCAACCCGGGCCAGCTCCCGGACGGCGCGGTGCTGGTGGTCGGCGCGGGTTCGTCGGGCGTGCAGATCGCCGACGAGCTGCAGCGCGCGGGCCGCCGGGTCTACCTGTCGGTGGGCCCGCACGACCGCCCGCCGCGCGCGTATCGCGGCCGCGACTTCTGCTGGTGGCTCGGCGTGCTCGGCGAATGGGACAAGGAAGTCGCGACGCCCGGCCGCGAACACGTGACGATCGCAGTGAGCGGCGCGCGCGGCGGCCATACGGTCGATTTCCGCAAGCTCGCGAACCAGGGCGTGACGCTCGTCGGGCTGACGAAGTCGTTCAGCGGCGGCGTGGCCACGTTCGAGCGCGACCTCGCGATCAATCTCGCGCGCGGCGACGAGAACTACCTGTCGCTGCTCGACGCGGCCGACGCCTATGCGGCCCGCAACGGCCTCGACCTGCCGGCCGAACCCGACGCGCGCCACATCCTGCCGAACCCGGACTGCGTCGCGCACCCGATCCTCGCGCTCGATCTCGCCGGCGCGGGCGTCACGTCGATCGTCTGGGCGACGGGATATGCGGTCGACTACGGCTGGCTGAAGGTCGATGCGTTCGACGCGAACGGCAAGCCGCAGCACCAGCGCGGCGTGTCGAAAGAGCCGGGCATCTATTTCCTCGGGCTGCCATGGCTGTCGCGGCGCGGCTCCAGCTTCATCTGGGGCGTGTGGCACGACGCGCGGCACATCGCCGATCACATCGCGACGCAGCGCACCTACCTCGAATACCACGACGCATCGCAGCGCCGCTCGGCATCGCGCCCGGAGCCGGGCGGCGCCGCGTCGCAGGCCGACGCGCGGCCGCTCGCCGACGCGGTCAACTGACCGACCCCATGCTGCCTGCCGTACCGCGATGGTGTTCGCGCCCGGTGCGGCGGCGTGCCCCCTGACGACTGAAGGATTTCGATGAGCCAACCGACCCATACCCGTATCCGCATGTTCAACACGAAGGATACCTACCCGAACCAGACGCTCGACAACGACCTGTGCCAGGCCGTGCGGGCCGGCAACACCGTCTACGTGCGCGGCCAGGTCGGCACCGACTTCGACGGCAACCTGGTCGGCCTCGGCGACCCGCGCGCGCAGGCCGAGCAGGCGATGAAGAACGTCAGGCAGTTGCTGGAGGAAGCCGGCAGCGACCTCACGCACATCGTGAAGACGACGACCTACCTGATCGACCCGCGTTATCGCGAGCCGGTGTACCAGGAAGTCGGCAAGTGGCTGAAGGGCGTGTATCCGATCTCGACGGGGCTCGTCGTGTCCGCGCTCGGCCAGCCGCAGTGGCTGATGGAAATCGACGTGATCGCCGTGATTCCGGACAACTGGCAGCCGAACCGCGCATAGGAGGCGACATGACTTTTTCCATCGTCGGGCGCTGCCCGGAGACGGGCCAGCTCGGCATCGCGATCAGCTCGTCGAGCATCGCGGTGGGCGCGCGCTGCCCGTGGGTGCGCGCGGGCGTCGGCGCCGTCGCGACGCAGAACATCACGCTGCCGGCGCTCGGCCCGCAGATACTCGACCTGATCGAGCACGAACAGCTCGCGCCCGCCGCGGCGCTCGACCGCGCGCTAAGCGCGAACGGCTGGAGCCAGTACCGGCAGGTCACGGTGATCGACGGGCACGGGCAGACGGCGTGCTTCACCGGCAAGGAAGCGCTCGGCACGCATCACGCGGTGCGCGGCGAACAGTGCGTGGCGGCCGGCAACCTGCTGGCTTCGCCGGACGTGATCGACGCGATGGCGCGCGCCTTCGAACAGGCGCCCGGCCTGCTCGCCGATCGCCTGCTCGCCGCGATGCATGCGGCGATGGCGGCCGGCGGCGAGGCGGGGCCGGTGCATTCGGCCGCGCTGAAGGTGGCCGGCGATGTGACCTGGCCGATCGTCGACCTGCGCGTCGACTGGGCCGAAGCCGATCCGGTCGGGCAGCTCGATGCGCTGTGGCGAGCGTATCGGCCGCAGATGCAGGACTACCAGACACGCGCGCTGAACCCGACCGCCGCGCCGAGCTACGGAGTACCGGGCGATGAATGACACGTCGAGCCGCGTGCTGCTCGAGCGGCTGATCGGTTTCGCGACGGTCAGCCGCGATTCGAATCTCGAGATGATCGGTTTCATCCGCGACTATCTCGCGGGCTTCGGCGTCGAGAGCGAACTGTTCTACAACGCGGAACGGACGAAGGCGAGCCTGTACGCGACGATCGGTCCGCGCGATCGCGGCGGCATCGCGCTGTCGGGCCATACCGACGTGGTGCCGGTCGACGGGCAGGCGTGGACGGTCGAGCCGTTCCGGCTGACCGAGCGCGACGGCCGCCTGTACGGGCGCGGCACGGCCGACATGAAGGGCTTCATCGCGTCGGCGCTCGCCGCCGTGCCGGCGTTCGTCGCACGGCCGCTGCGCGTGCCCGTGCATCTCGCGTTCTCGTACGACGAGGAAGTCGGCTGCCTCGGCGTGCGGCCGATGCTCGACGCCCTGGCCGCGCGCCCGCACCGGCCGCGCCTGTGCCTGATCGGCGAGCCGACCGGGCTGAAGCCGGTGCTCGGCCACAAGGGCAAGCTCGCGATGCGCTGCCACGTGAAGGGGGCCGCGTGCCATTCGGCGTATGCGCCGTCGGGCGTCAACGCGATCGACTATGCGGCGAAGCTGATCGGCCGGCTCGGCGAGATCGGCGCGGCGCTCGCGCGGCCCGAACGGCACGACGGCCGTTTCGATCCGCCGTTCTCGACCGTGCAGACGGGGCTGATCAAGGGCGGCCGCGCGCTGAACATCGTGCCGGCCGAATGCGAATTCGACTTCGAGGTGCGAGCACTGCCGGATTTCGACGCGCACGACGTGCCGCGCAAGCTGCAGGACTATGCGGAATCCGAACTGTTGCCGCGAATGCGTGCGGTGCAGCCCGATACCGACATTCGATTGCAGCCGCTGGGCGCGTATCCGGGGCTGGCCACTGCGCCGGACAGCGAGGCCGCGCGCCTGCTCGCGATGCTGAGCGGTTCCGATGCGTTCGGCACGGTCGCATTCGGCACCGAAGGCGGGCTGTTCGGGCAGGCCGGGATTCCGGCCGTGGTATGCGGGCCCGGCAGCATGGACCAGGGGCACAAGCCCGACGAGTTCGTCACGCTCGACCAGCTGCATGGATGCGACGCGATGCTGGGTCGTCTGGCCGCCTATTTGTCGTCGGCCGCCTGAAATCGTCACTGCAAACACGCACGCACTGCCTCGCGCGGTGCGTGCGTGTTTGCGCGTCTTATCTCGCCGTTTCCGCGACGATCTGCGCGAGCCGCTCGCGACAGAAGTCGACGAACGACTGCGCCTGCTTCGTGAGCTGGCCGCGCTTCAACCGCGCGCTCACGAGCCCCGACGGGCTCACCGTTTCGCTGAGGCCGATCGTCACGACCCGCTGGCCGTCGTATGTGTATTCGGAATGCGGGCGCGTGACGAGCAGCGAGAAGCCGAATCCCTGGCCGACCATCCCGCGCACCATCTCGATCGACGGCGACCCGAACACGATGTTCGGCGTCAGCCCGAGTTCGTGAAAGAGGCTGACGAAATACGTGCGGCTCGGCTGCACGTCGAGCAGGATCATCGGCTCGACGCAGAGGTCGCGCAACGACACGTGCGTCTGGCCCGCGAACCGGTGGTTCTCCGGCAGCAGCACGTACGGCTGCTGCGGCGGCATCAGCGGCTCGGTCTCGATCGTGCCGTCGAGATCGTGGTCGTACATGAGCGCGAGATCGAACGTGCCGGACGTGAGGCCCTGCACGAGTTCCTGCTGGTCGCCGTCGCGCAGCCGGATGTTCACGCCCGGGTAGCGCTCGCGAAAGCCCGCGATCAGTTGCGGCAGGTAGAGCGGCGCGACCGTCTCGAAGCAGCCGATGTCGATCTGCCCGGTGATCACGTCGTTGTCGGCGAGCGCGTTCTGTTCGAATTCGTGCGCGATGCGCAGCAGCTCCTGCGCTTTCCGGTAGAAGCGCGTGCCGCCCGGCGTCAGCGATACGCCCTGCGCATGATGACGAATGAACAGCTTCACGCCGAAGCTTTCTTCCAGCCCCTTGATCGCGCTGGAGATCGACGGCTGCGCGATGAAGAGCTGGCGCGAGGCCTCGGCCACGCTGCCGGACTCCACCGTCGTCACGAAGTATTTCAGTTGCCGCAAAGTGTAGTGAGCCACACGCACCTCTGATGCACGGCCCCGGCGTGCCGCCCGGGCGCAATCTGTCCATGGTTGTGCGTAGCACCTTACCTGAAAGGCCCCGGCGCCGGAATTTCCGCTGCAGAGCTTTTTCGTATGTCCCGGAAATATTTTTAGTATTTTCCGGTCGCGATACCCGTGGCGCACCATCGTCTCCAACCTGGATCGCGACGATCACCACGATCACGAAGCGGCCGCACACGCGCCGGCGGGGCATGTCATCCGTCCCCGCGAGTGTTTTGGCTGCTGCGTTCGACTCCGCCGCGCGTGCACGCGGTGCGTCGTCGTTCGCGTATCCGGACCCGATTGCAGGCGCGCACCCCGACGCGCGCCGGCTGACACGGCACGCGCGCATCGCCGCGCAGGACAGGAGACTTCACCATGACGAACGCGGAACGCAATGCGTCCCCGATGATAGAGAAGCACACGATCGGCTACGTGCCGCCCGCCGAGCGCCACGGCAAGGTGCGCGACCTGTTCACGCTCTGGTTCGGCGGCAACATCGCGCCGCTGCCGATCGTGACCGGCGCGCTCGGCGTGCAGATGTTCCACCTGAACCTGCTATGGGGCATCGTCGCGATCGTCGTCGGCCAGGCGGTGGGCGGCGTGCTGATGGCGCTGCATTCGGCGCAGGGGCCGCAGATGGGCATCCCGCAGATGATCCAGAGCCGCGCGCAGTTCGGCTCGTGGGGCGCGCTGCTCGTGACCGTGATCGCGGCCGTGATGTATGTCGGCTTCTTCGCGTCGAACATCGTGCTCGCCGGCAAGTCGGTGCACGGCATCGCAGCGTCGGTGCCGGTGCCCGTCGGCATCGTGATCGGCGCGGTGGGCTCGGGGCTGATCGGGATCGTCGGATACCGGTTCATCCACATCCTGAACCGGATCGGCACGTGGGTGCTCGGCATCGGCATCGTCGTCGGCTTCTGGATGATCCTCACGCACGTGACGACCGGCGATTTCCTGACGCGCGGCGGCTTCGACTTCGCGGGCTGGCTCGCGACGGTGTCGCTGTCGGCGTTGTGGCAGATCGCGTTCGCACCGTACGTGTCGGACTATTCGCGCTATCTGCCGGAAAACGTCGGCGTGGCGTCGACGTTCTGGGCGACCTACCTCGGCTGCACGATCGGCTCGACGCTCGCGTTCATCTTCGGCGCGGTCGCGGTGCTCGCGGTGCCGGCCGGCGCGGACACGATGGATGCGGTCAAGCAGGCGACCGGCCCGCTCGGCCCGCTGATGCTCGTGCTGTTCCTGCTGAGCGTGATCAGCCACAACGCGCTGAACCTGTATGGCGCGGTGCTCGCGGTGATCACGTCGGTGCAGACGTTCGCGTACAAATGGATTCCGACCGCGAAGGCGCGCGCGGTGGTGTCGGTCGTGACCTTCGTCGCGTGCTGCTACGCGGCGATCGGCGCGTCGACGAACTTCGTCGGCAACCTCGTCGATCTCGTGCTCGCGCTGCTCGTCGTGCTGGTGCCGTGGACCGCGATCAACCTGATCGACTTCTACGTGATCCACAAGGGCAAGTACGACATCCAGTCGATCTTCATGGCCGACGGCGGGATCTACGGCCGCTTCAACCCGCAGGCGCTGCTCGCGTATGCGATCGGCATCCTCGTGCAGATCCCGTTCATGAACACGCCGATGTATGCGGGCCCGATTCCCGCGCATCTCGGCGGCGCGGACCTGTCGTGGCTCGTGGGGCTCGCGCTGACGTCGCCGCTGTACTACTGGCTCGCGACGCGCGACAGCGCGTATCGGCGCCGGCAGACGGGCGCGACGATGCCGCCGACGGCGGTGCGGTAAACCGGGCGTCGTTCGGCGCGATGAAACGAAACGGCCGCCGCATCGGTTGGGATGCGGCGGCCGGGAAAGGCGGGCGCGGGGCGGCAGGCGGGTTCAGGCGCGCGGCGTGCCGCGACGCGAACCTGCCTGCCCGCGGATCAGACCACCGCCGAGCGCACGACGTGCACCGGCACCGACTTGTACGACGGCGTGCCGCTTTCCTTGTCGATGTAGTCGAGCGGCACGAGCACGTTCGCTTCCGGGTAGTACGCGCCGACCGAACCCGGCGCGATGTCGTACTCGATCGCGGTGATCTTCTCGAGACGCAGCGTGCGGCCCGAGGCGGTGATCGTCTCGATGTCGACGAGGTCGCCGTGTTCGAGCCCGTACTTCGCGAGATCGGCCGGGTTCATGAACAGCACGTCGCGACGCCCGAACACGCCGCGATAACGATCGTCGAGCCCGTAGATCGTCGTGTTGTACTGGTCGTGGCTGCGCAGCGTGATGAGCCGCAGCACCTGCTCGCCGCCGAGCACGTCGGCATCCTCCTTCACGCCCTTGTAGACCGAGAACATCGCCTTGCCGGTCGGCGTCGGCCACACGCGTTCGGTGGGCGGCAGCGGCAGCCGGAAGCCGCCCGGCGTGCGGATGCGCTCGTTGAACGCCTCGAAGCCGGCCACCGTGCGGTCGATCAGGTCGCGGATGCGGTCGTAGTCGGCGATCAGGTCGAGCCATGCGACCTTGCTGTTCGGCAGCGTCGCAAGCGCGATTCCCGCAACGATCGCGGGCTCCGAGCGCAGCTGGTCGGACGCCGGCTTGAGCTTGCCGGCCGACGCGTGGACCATCGACATCGAATCCTCGACGGTGATCGACTGGCGGCCGGTGGCCTGCATGTCGAGTTCGGTGCGGCCGAGCACCGGCAGGACGAAGGTTTCCTTCGCGACCAGCAGGTGCGAGCGGTTCAGCTTCGTGCCGAGATGCACGCTCAGGTCGAGCTTTGCCATCGCCGGGAACGACTGTTCCGGATCGGGCAGCGCGACCGCGAAGTTGCCGCCGAGGCACAGCAGCGCCTTCGCGGTGCCGTCGATCATCGCCTGCATCGCCTGCACCGCGTCGTGCCCGTGATGCGCGGGCGGCGTGAAGCCGCACACGTCCTCGATCTTCTTCAGGAACTCGGCCGACGGCTTCTCGGTGATGCCGACCGTGCGGTTGCCCTGCACGTTCGAATGGCCGCGCAGCGGGCACACGCCGGCGCCCGGCTTGCCGATGTTGCCGCGCATCAGCAGCAGGTCGGCGATCAGGCGCACGGTTGCGGTGCCCTTGTTGTGCTGCGTGACGCCCATCCCGTACGTGACGATCGTCGCGTTCGACTTCGCGTACGCGATCGCGACCTGTTCGAGCTGCGCCTGGCTGAGGCCGCTCGCGCGTTCGATGTCGTCCCACGACGTGGCTTCGAGGTCGGCCGAGAACGCGTCGAAGCCGTCGGTGTGCTGCGCGATGAAATCGCGGTCGAGCACGTTGCCTTGCTCGGCTTCGAGCTTCAGCAACGCCTTCATGATGCCCTTCAGCGCGGCCGCGTCGCCGCCGGCGTCGACCTGGTAGTACGTCGACGCGATCCGCGTCGAGCCGAACGACGCCATCTCGATCATGTCCTGCGGGTCCGCGAAGCGTTCGAGCGCGCGCTCGCGCAGCGGGTTGAACACGATGATCGGCACGTTGCGCCGCGAGCACTCGTGCAGCGTGCCCATCATCCGCGGGTGGTTCGTGCCGGGGTTGTGGCCGATCGAGATGATCAGCTCGCAGTGGTCGAAATCCTCCAGCGACACGGTGCCCTTGCCGATGCCGATCGACTGCGGCAGGCCGACGCTGGTCGGCTCGTGGCACATGTTCGAGCAGTCGGGGAAGTTGTTGGTGCCGAGCTCGCGCGCGAACAGCTGGTACAGGTACGCGGCTTCATTCGATGCGCGGCCCGACGTGTAGAACTCGACCTGCTCCGGCGGCAGCGCGCGCAGCACTTCGCCGATGCGGGCGAACGCATCGTCCCATGCGATCTCGCGGAACGTGTCCGTCGCGCGATCGTAGACGAGCGGATGCGTGAGCCGGCCCATGTTCTCCAGTTCGTAGTCCGACATGCGCAGCAGCGACGACACGGTGTTCGCCGCGAAGAACTCGGGCGTCACGCGCTTGGTCGTCGCTTCCCACGTGACGGCCTTCGCGCCGTTCTCGCAGAACTGGAACGTCGACTTGTGTTCCTTGTCGGGCCACGCGCAGCCGGGGCAGTCGAAGCCGTCGGGCTGGTTGGTCCGCATCAGCACGATCGGCGCCTCGATGGTCTCCATCTGGGTGCGCACCGCGTCGGCTGTCGCGCGAAGCGCGCCCCAACCGCCGGCGGGCCCGTCGTACTTCCTGATGCCTGGCACTTCGCGTCGATTTGTCATGGTGAATCTCCAATAGCCGGGCCCGGTGCGGGTGGCTCGGTTGCGCCGTGTCGCGGCGTGGGGCGGCTCCGTCCGGCGGACGGAGCCGGTCATGCGTGCCCCGGGTTGCAGGGCATGCGTTGTTTTAGTGTGCGTCCTTCTTCGCGCCGGACGACTTCTTGCCGGGCTTCGCCGCGGGCGGCGGGGCGTCGGCGGGCGTGTCGTCCGGCTTCGCGTCTGCTGCCTTGGCGGCCTTGCCGTTGGGCTTGGCCTTGCCGTCGGCTTCCTTCGCTTCCTTCGCTTCAGGCGCGGCGAGCTTGTTGAACTTCACTTCGTCGCTGTCCTTGTCGTAGTCGACCTCGCACTTGTCGCCCGACTTCAGCCGGTTGGCGAGGATCTCCTTGGCGAGCCGCGTCTCGATGGTCTGGCGGATCTGGCGCTTCAGCTCGCGCGCGCCGAATTCCGGCTGGTAACCGGCTTCGGTCAGGTGCTCGACGAGCGAATCGCCCATCACGAGCGTGATGTCCTGCGCGGCGGCCGTGCGGATCACGCGGTCGAGCTGGATCTGCACGATCGAGCGGATGTTTTCCTTCGACAGCGCGTGGAAGACGATCACCTCGTCGATGCGGTTCAGGAACTCGGGGCGGAAATGGCCCTTCAGCACCTGCATCAGTTCCTCGCGGATCGCCTTGTCGGTCTTGCGCGCGACTTCCGGCTGCGTGAGGTTGTCCATGATGATCGCGGCGCCGAGGTTGCTCGTTGCGATGATGATCGTGTTGCTGAAGTCGACCACGCGGCCCTTGCCGTCGGTCAGGCGGCCGTCGTCGAATACCTGCAGCAGCACGTTGTACACATCGGGGTGCGCCTTCTCGATCTCGTCGAGCAGGATCACGCTGTACGGGCGCCGCCGCACGCGCTCGGTGAGCTGGCCGCCTTCGTCGTAGCCGACGTAGCCGGGCGGCGCGCCGATCAGCCGCGCGACCGCGTGCCGCTCCATGTACTCGGACATGTCGATGCGGATGATCGCCTGTTCGTCGCCGAACACGGTCTCCGCGAGCGCCTTCGCGAGCTCGGTCTTGCCGACGCCCGTCGGCCCGAGGAACAGGAACGTCGCGATCGGCCGGTGCGTCTGGCCGAGCCCCGCGCGCGACAGCCGCACGGCATCGCTGACGGCCACCACCGCGTCGCTCTGGCCGACCACGCGCTCGCGCAGTTGCTCTTCCATCTTCAGCAGCTTCTGGCGTTCTTCCTGCGTGAGTTCGGACACGGGGATGCCGGTCAGGCGCGACACGACCTCGGCCACGGATTCGACCGTCACCTCGAGCGTCTCGGAGCCCGTCTTGCGCTGCCACGCCTCCATCATCTCGTCGACGGCCTTCTGCTTCGCGTTGATCTGCTCCTCGAACTGCTTCGCTTCGTCGAAGCGCTTGCGCGAGGTCGCGTAGTCCTGCTCGCGCTTCAGTTGCGCGATCTGCGCTTCGCCTTCCTGAATGTCGACCGGGCGCGACGTCGCGCCGATCCGCACGCGTGCGGCGGCCTGGTCGATCAGGTCGATCGCCTTGTCGGGGAGGAAGCGCGACGTGATGTAGCGGTCGGCGAATTCCGCGGCCGCGACGAATGCGTCGTCGGCGAACGTCACCTGGTGATGCGCCTCGAGGCTGTCGCGCAGCCCGCGCAGGATCACGATCGTCTGCTCGACGCTCGGCTCCGGCACGAACACCGGCTGGAAGCGCCGCTCGAGCGCGGCGTCCTTCTCGATGTACTTCTGGTATTCGTTGAGCGTCGTCGCGCCGATCAGGCTCAGCTCGCCGCGCGCGAGCGCGGGTTTCAGCACGTTCGCGATGTCGAGGCCGCCTTCGCCGCCGCCCTGTCCGGCGCCGACGATCGTATGCAGCTCGTCGATGAACAGGATCAGTTCGTCCTGCTTCGCCGTGACTTCGTCGATCAGCTGCTTCGCGCGCTCCTCGAACTCGCCGCGATACTTGGCGCCTGCCACCATCGAGTTGATGTTGACTTCGACGAGCCGCTTGTCGCGCAGCACCTCGGGCACGTCGCCGTTGACGATCCGCTGCGCGAGCCCCTCGACGATCGCCGTCTTGCCGACACCCGGCTCGCCGATCAGCACCGGGTTGTTCTTCTTGCGGCGCGCGAGCACCTCGATCGTGCTCTCGATTTCCTGCGCGCGGCCGAGCACCGGGTCGAGCTTGCCCTGGCGCGCGATCGCGGTGAGGTCGCGGCCGAACTTGTCGAGGTTCGGCGTGCCGGTCGGCGCATCGACGCGGCCGTCCTCAGCACCCTTGCCGACCACCTTCACGACTTTCTGGCGCAACGCCTCGGGCGTCACGCCGTATTTCTTCAGCAGCGTGCCGGCGACGCTGTCCGGCACCGACGCGAGCCCGATCAGCAGGTGCTCGGGGCCGATGTACGAATGGCCGAGATCGCGCGACGCCTGGAACGCGTACTGCACGGCCTTCTTCACGCGCGGCGAGATCGACAGCTTGTCGAGCGGCGCATCGGGGTCGGCCGTGCCGGTGTGCGCGTGCTCGTCGATGTACGACCGGATGTCCTGCGGCGACAGCTTCAGTTCCTTCAGCAGCGCGGCGCACACGTCGGTGTCCGCGAGCGCGTAAAGCAGGTGTTCGGAATCGAGCTCGCTGCGGCGCAGCTCGTGCGCCTTCTCGGCCGCGCGCTGCAGCAGTTCCAGCGTCTGCTCGCTGAACGCGTCGGTCGGGTCGACCGATTCGCGCGGGACTTCGGCGGCGAGCGGCGATTCGTCACCGAGCCCGCCGAACAGCGACGACGAGCCGCCGCCCAGCAGCGAATCGAACGGGTTCAGCATGCTTTGATGCCGCATCAGCTGACGGAAGTGGTAGTCGCAGATCGAGATGGTCTTGCGCTCGCCGTCCTGCATCACGGTTGCGCGCGCGACGGCCGGCCGGGCGTGGCAGATATCGCAAAGTGCGGGCATGGTGGTCTGGCTCCTGTCGGTGAAAGTGGGTCGAAGGGTGAAGTCCCGATGCGGTGCGGCGCTTGCGCGGCCCGACCGCGAACGCACGACATGAAGCAGGGCGGCACGGCGGCGCGCGGGCCGTGCCCGGGCTGTCGCGCAGTGCGCGCCGGCGTCGTGCGCGGTCGCGGTCAGGACGGCAGGCGTGCGTGCCGGGAGGAGCCCACGGCATCGCTTCGACTGCGTTCAAAATAGCGAATCGGCGGAGGCCATCCAAGACACAGTTCCACGCCGGCCCGGCCGCGAATTGCACCCTCGGATGCGGGCGCGCGCGGACGAAGAGGAGCACAGACGCGCGGATGCACGGCGGCGCGGGCGTGCGCGGCACGCGTAACGCGTGGTGACGGGAAAGCGGGGCGGGCGCCACGCGAGCGGGGCGCGGTGCGACATGGGCGCGCAGGGCGCCGGTTGCAGGTGGATGGCGGGTGCCGCGGGTGGCCGGGCGCGACGGAAGCGCCGCACGGAGCGCATGCGGCGAGCGGCCGGATGCAACCATGCGCGCACCGCGGACGATGCGTGCGTGGCGGCCGAAGGAGCAGGCGGGTTGCACGGTCCGGCGCGGACGAGGCGCAACCGCGGCGTGCCGCGGTCAGTCCGGGAGGGTCATCGCGAGCCGTTGCCGGGCGATCTGCTTCACGTCGGTTGACAGTGCCGTATCCGGCAGGCCATTGGCCCAGACGGAGAACGAATCCTCGATCAGGTTGCGTGTGTCGGGCGGCAACTCGGCCAGGACCAGCGACAGGACGGTGAACAGCACGGCGGTATCGCCGGCCTGGCGGCTCGCGTTCGCGTCGACCGCCTTCTTCAACTGGTCGGCCGACGCCTGCAGCGCCTGTAATGCCTCATTCGACTCGCTCATCACACACTCCATGCAAAGTGGGCTCGATCGGCGACGAACATGCGGCCGGCGGTGCGGCCGGCCGCGCGCGACGCCCGGCGGGCATCGCGCGGACAGCCGAGGTCAGGCCGTTGGGTTGCCCTGCGGCGCGACGGCCACCGATGCTTCGCTCGTCAGCATCAGGAACGTGAACGTTTCGCGCAGGTACAGGCGGACGACCTTGTCGGTATGGCTCGTGTAGCCGATCGATACGTCTTCCCCGAGATGCAGCTCGTAATCGCCGCCGCGCGTGGACAGCACGCAGCCGCCGCTGATCGCCGGCGCCCAGATGATCTCGCCGCTGACGATCCGTTTGATATGGCCGAGGACCGGATAACCCTGGTCGCGCGCCTCGCTGAGCGCCGTGTACGCATCCGAGCCGAGCACCACCGAATACGGGCCGTCGACGCCGGCGAGGCGGAGCGCCTCGAGCGCATCGCTGATCGCGTCGGGATACGCGCTGACGTCCGCCGGCAGCGTGAGCTTGCGATTCGACGTGCCTTCGCGGATGCCGACGATGCCGGCGGCCCGGTAGCCGTCGAAGATCGCGTTGTCTTCGGCGAACGCGAGCCGCTGCGCGGCGTCCTTCGCCGGTTGCCAGTCGGCATCGCGCGCGCCGCGCTCGACGCTGTCGATCGCATCGCGGCTCAACTCGAACGGCACCGTCAGCTCGACGATCGTGCGGACTTCGCGCAGCCGCGCGTTCACGTGCTCGCGCGGCGCGTCGACGGCGACCAGGTGCCCGGTGCCGACGGCCGACAGCTCGGGGCCTTCGGGGCCGTCGACATCGACGACGCGGCGGCCGGCCACCGATCGTTTGAACGTGCGTGCCACTTCCTCCTCGATTTGTTCCCAGGCGGAAGACGAGATCGGGGCGAGTTCGCGGTGCAGGTTATTCATGGATTTGGATTGCCTCACGTCAGCGGAAACACTTGATGGCGGGCCGATCGGCTGACGGGCTGTGCGTGATGCCAGCCTGCCGATCGCGGACGAAAATGAATATTAGCAGGCTCGATCGACACCGCTGCAGCACAAATCGAAACGACACCGTGCGGTCGCGCAACTGTGATGCAATTCGCGCGGTGCGGAGGTGGGCGAACACGGAATGCCGCGATTGGATTGCCGCGATACCCGGGGCGTGCCGGCGGCACCGTCGCCCGGGCCGCGTTCGACGCTGTGCGGAATCAATTCCGGTCGACGTCCTGTCGCGAGTCGTGCATTCTTACGAACATTCATCCAGCCGGGTGTCTGCCAGCAGGGGTTGGGCGGTCGTCGGAGCCGGGCCCGGATGAGTCATAGACGCAGCCTATTGATGCTTCACAACAAGTGGAGGTCGTTCATGGCATTACAACTCGTCTCGCCCGAAGACAAATACATGCTGAAGACGGGCGTCATCAATCACGAGGATGTGATCGGGCATTTGCGGCAGGTATTGAACGCGTTCGCCGCGAAGCCGGAGTACAGCAAGTTCTATATCGGCATCACCAGCGACCTGTACACCCGGCTGGCGAAACATCGCGCCACCAAGCCTGACTTCAAGCTGATGGCACCGATCTATCTCGAAGCGCACAACCTGGTCGGGAACGCGTTCGACCGTCTGGAGCGCAAGGCCATCGAGACGTTCCGTACCGGCATCACGCACCCCCAATCCGGCGAACGGCTGCTGGCATGCAGCAACGGCCCGGGCGGGGCGTTGCCGAAGAACTGGCTCTATATTCTGGTGGGTTGAGTCGCGTGGGCGGCGTGCCGGGAATGCGAGCCTGTGCGCGTAACCGTCCATAAGCGGCGGCGCGGTGGAGGGGGCTGTTGCGCAGCGCTGCACGCGCACTGCGGCCGACTGAACAGAGGCGGTTCCGGACATGCCCGGCGCGCGGTCGCGCGCCGGACGGCCATCGGCGCCCTGCGTTACGACGGGATGCCTTTCAGCGAGCCGATTTTCAGCGAACCGTCGCGATGCGGCGCGGACGGCGACGCTTCCGGCTGCGCGGCGTCGGCGGCCGGCGCCGCGCGATCGGCGAGCGCTTCGAGCAGGTCGGCGGACGGCACGAAGAACAGCGAGCCGGTGACCGCGCGGCTGTAGTCGAGCAGGCGGTCGTAGTTGCCGGGCGGCCGGCCGACGAACATGTTCTCGAGCATCTGCTCGATCGGCGCCGGCGAGCGCGCGTAGCCGATGAAGTAGGTGCCGAATTCGCCCGCGCCCGGGCGCCCGAACGGCATGTTGTCGCGCAGGATCTTCACTTCCTGGCCGTTCTCGTCGAGCGTGGTCAGCGAGCTGTGCGAGCACGACGGCTTCACGTCCGGCGCGAGTTCGATGTCCGACAACTTGGTGCGGCCGATGATGCGTTCCTGCGTCTCGACCGCGAGCGCATTCCAGCCGGCCATGTCGTGCAGGTACTTCTGCACGATCACGTAGCTGCCGCCCGCGAATTCCGCGTCTTCGTCGCCGATCACCGTGAAGTCGACCGCCTCGCGGCCTTCCGGGTTCTCGGTGCCGTCGACGAAGCCGATCATCGCGCGCTGGTCGAAATTGCGGAAGCCGTGCACCTCGTCGACCACCGTGACGGCATCGCCGAGCGCGCCGAGCAACTGCGTCGCGAGTTCGAAGCACAGGTCCATCGCTTCCGCGCGGATGTGCAGCAGGATGTCGCCCGGCGTCGCGACCGCAACGCGCTGCCCCGCGCCGAACTCGCGGAACGGATGCAGCGCGGCGGGGCGCGGGGCGCCGAACAGCGCGTCCCATGCGTCGGCGCCGAAGCCGCATACGCAGGTGAGGTTGCCGCCCGGCACGCGCTTGCCGACCGAGCGCACGAGCGCGGCGATGTCGCCGCACCACGAACGGATCGTGTCGGCGTGCTCGGCGCCGGGATTGATCGTCGCCACGAGGAAGATCGCGCTGCGCGTGATCGGGCTGTGAACGGCCTGGGAGAGCGGGGGAGGTGTCTGCATCGCGGGCTGCCGGTCAGTCATGTCGGGACGGGCGGGCCGTGGCGCGCGAAGGCGAACGGTTGAACTGTGTCATGCGACTGTTCTCTTTGTGTCATGCGGATGAAGGACGTCGCGCGTGCCTCGCGCAACGGGCCGCGGCGGTGGCGGCCGGCCGCGCGGCGCGTGACCGGCCCGCACCGCGTAACGTCGTCGAGCAAGCAATCTAGCAGCTTCGGCGGGGCTTTGGAACCCGTATCGCCGAACTGTCATGCGAATGCGTCAAACAGGGCCGGGTTTCGGGCGGCGCACGCGCAGCTGTACTCCTGGCGTGCGCGGCGCTGTGCTCTTGAGCGTGCATGCCGCGTGCAGTAGATTAGGTTCCGCTGCGCCCGCCGACGAGGAGCGTCATCATGAACCTGCTGGAAGCGATGCGTGTGTATGTCGCGGTGGTCGAGCGTGGCGGCCTGTCCGACGCGGCGTCCGAACTGCGGCTCGACGAAGCGCAGGTGAGCGAACGGATCGACTGCCTCGAACGGTATCTCGGCTGCCGCCTGCTGCTGTGCCGCGAGCACGACGACGTGGCCTGCTCCGATGCGGGCGTCGCGTTCCACGTATGCTGCCGCCGGACGCTGTCCGCGGTCGAGCAGGCGATCGGCGCCGGCCCGCACGCGCCGGCGGTGCCGGATGCGCCTGACGCGGCCGACGCGCACGATGCACCCGACGCACCCGACGCACCCGACGCACCCGATAGCGGGACCGTGCATGCTGCCGCGCGCGACGCGGCGTTCCCGCCACCCGGCGCCGTTCAAGTTTCCTCAACGCGACTGTCACCTTGAATACGACCACCGTTCCCTGCTCGCCGGCCGAGCGCATTCGCCGCCGCTTCGGCCATTTCCTTCACGCGGCCGAGCTGGCCGGGCTGATCGTGATCGGGCTCGCGACCGCGTTCGCGATGGCGCAGGAAGCGTGGAAGGTCGTGCTGGCGGGCGAAGTGTCGCTGACCGACCTGCTGCTGATGTTCCTGTACCTGGAAGTGCTCGCGATGGACGTGCGTTACCTGCGGCTCGGCCGGCTGCCCGTGCGGTTTCCGCTGTTCATTGCGATGACGTCGCTCGCGCGCGACCTGATCCTGCGCGGGGCGACCGACAGCCCCGAGCGGATGCTGATGACGACGTTCGGAATCGTGTTGCTCGCGGTGGGCGTGCTGATCCTGAGTTTCGGCCAGCATCGCTTTCCGGCGGACGTCGACGATGTCGAGGACGATGTGCATGCGCGCCGGTGAGGAGCGGGCGGCGTGCCGCATGCGGCGCGGCGGCTGTAAGCAGCCAAGGCGGCCAAAGTAGCCAAAGCGGCCAAACTGATCAAACTGACCAACCAACCGGGCGAGGTATCGAATGACCAGGCAACTGATCGTCGCCGTGTTCGGCAGCGTCGACACGGCCCGTCGGGCCGCGAGCGATTTCGGGGCGCTGTCGGACAAGCATGAGGGATTCCACATCGAGAACGGCGTCGTCGTCGAGAAGGACGCGACCGGCAAGCTCGCGGTGCTCGATGCCGAATCGCGGCCGTTCAAGGGCGGCGTGATCGGCGCGATCGCAGGCGGGCTGCTCGGTCTGCTCGCCGGTCCGCTCGGCGTGGTCACCGGCATGGCGGCCGGCGCGGGGGCCGGCATTCTCGCGGAAGCGGCCGGCAACGCGCTGCTCGACGGCACGTTCGTCGAGACGATTGCGGCGCGGCTCGTGCCCGGCAGCGTCGCGGTCATCCTCGAAGCGAAGGAGGACACGCCGTTCTCGGTCGACAACGTCGTGACCGGATTCGGCGGCAAGGTGTTTCGCCAGGCGCTCGATTGAGACGCTTCCTTTTGGCCTGCTTCTGGAGAACCGCATGCGCATCGATCAATCGTACCGTCGCTTCGACATCGCGGCGACGTTGACGCCGCTGCCCGGCAGCGGCAAGCGCGCGATCGCGGCCGTCGACGTGACGACCGACGATCCGGCCCGCGTCGCCGATCTCGGCACTGGGCAATTCCTGCAGATCCGCAAGTGGGTCGAGTCGAACGACGTCGCGTGGCTGACGGTGGTGTTCGACGAGTGCAAGGTCGCGATCGACCACTACGCGGACAACGTCGACGACGCTTGATCACACGCGAGGCCCGCGCATGACCGGGCTTCGCGGGTGGCCGGCCGCCGGTCGTCGGCAATACGCGCGCCCATGCGCCTGCATGTGCGCCCGATGAATGGCCCCGCGCCGGGCCGTTCCGCCGCGTTCGAATCTGTTCACCACGCCAACCGGATTTGGCGTTTCCTCGCCAAACTGTCACTTACATTCGTCGAAATGACGCAGTAGGATGCCGAACCTTGTCTAGATGAGATTCGCGTTGCTATCCGCCTTCAATTTCGATAACGGACGAGGTTCGAACCGGGCCCCCCGCGCCCGGGCACGGCTATCCGGCTTCGTGCACCGGCGCGGCCATGCCGCCCGTGCAGCGCAGGCCGGTTCACCGCTGGCGGGGCGAGGCGGATGAAGCTCTACGAGAAATTTGCAAACGACGTAGAGAGACTCATCCGGCAACGCGTATATCGACACGGCGATCGTGTGCCGTCGGTGCGGCAGGCGAGCCAGCAGCACCGGATCAGCATCACGACCGTGCTGCACGCGTATCTGCTGCTGGAAAGCCGCGGGTTGCTCGAAAGCCGCCCGCAGTCCGGCTATTTCGTGAACCTGCGGCGCGACGACGGTCATGCGCCGGTGCGCGAGTTGCGACCGTCGAAGCCGATCGCGATCTCGTCGTCGGTCGACGTGAGCCGGCTCGTGCTGTCGACGCTGCGTTCGATCGGCACCGACGACGCCGTGCCGCTCGGTTCGCCGTACCCGGACCCGAGCCTGTTCCCGTTCGAGAAGCTGAACCGCTACGCGTATGCGGCCGGCCGCGACAAGTCGCTGTGGGGCGTGACGGACGGATTGCCGCCCGGGCATCCGCGGCTGATCCGTCAGATCGCACGCCGCTACCTGGAAAACGGGATGTCGGTGGACCCGAACGAGATCATCGTGACGGTCGGTGCGACCGAGGCGATCAACCTGTGCCTGCAGGCGGTGGCGAAGCCGGGCGACACGATCGCGGTGGAATCGCCGACGTTCTACGCGATGCTGCACGCGATCGAGCGGATGGGGATGAAGGCGATCGAGGTGGCCACGCATCCGGAATACGGAATCGACATCGCGGCGCTGGCCGCGATCGCGAAGTCGCAGCCGATCGCCGCGTGCATGGTGATGCCGAACTTCCAGAACCCGCTCGGCTTCCAGATGCCCGACGAACGCAAGCGCGAACTGGTCGAGTTCGCGACGAAGGCCGACTTGCCGGTCATCGAGAATGGTGTGTACAACGAACTGTACTTCGGCAACATGCATCCGAGCACGCTGAAGTCGTTCGACCGCCACGACATCGTGCTGCATTGTGCGTCGTTCTCGAAGAGCCTGACGGCCGCATACCGGATCGGCTGGGCGCTGCCGGGCCGTTATCGCGAGCAGGTCGAGAAGCTGAAATTCCTGAACACGCTCGCGACGCCGTCGTTGCCGCAGCTCGCGATCGCGGAGTTTCTCGAACGCGACGGCTACGAGCATCACCTGCGGCGGATTCGCAAGGCATATGCGCAGCAGGCGAACCTGATGCGGGCGATGGTGTCGCGGTTCTTCCCGGAAGGCACGCGCATCTCGAGCCCCGCGGGGGGGTACGTGCTGTGGGTCGAGTTGCCCGCGCAGGTCGACGCGATGCGGCTGTACCAGCTCGCGCTGGAGCAGGGCATCACGATCGGGCCCGGCTACATGTTCTCGATCGCGGACAGCTACCGGAATTTCATCCGCCTCAACTACAGCAGCCCGTGGTCGCCGGAGATCGAGCAGGCGGTCGTGACCGTCGGCAAGCTCGCCGCCTGCTGCGTCGACTGACCGTACCGCCGCGCGTCGGGCGCGGCGCGTGGCGTCACGTCAGCCGGTACGACTGCGCGCCCGTTCCCGCGAGCGTGCCGCCGTCGACGATCAGGTATTCGTTGCGGATCGGCTTGCCGTCGAACCAGCACTGCAGGATCTCCAGCGTGCCGGCCGCATAGCGTGCCTGCGCGGACAGCGACGTGCCGGAGATGTGCGGGGTCATCCCGTTGAACGGCATCGCACGCCAAGGGTGATCGGCCGGCGCCGGCTGGGGAAACCACACGTCGCCGCCGTAGCCCGCGAGATGTCCGGACGTGACGGCATTCACGACCGCGTCGCGGTCGACCAGCTTCGCGCGCGCGGTGTTGATCAGGTATGCGCCGCGCTTCATGCGCGCGATCATCGCCGCGTCGAACAGGTGCTCGGTCGACGGGTAAAGCGGGATCTGCAGGTTGACGATGTCGACGGCGCTCGCGAGCGACGCGGCATCGGCGTGATACGTGAGCGCGAGTTCCTGCTCGACCGACGCGTCGAGCCGGTGGCGCTGCGTGTAGTGCAGCTGCAGGCCGAACGGCTTCAGCCGGCGCAGCACGGCGAGCCCGATGCGGCCCGCGCCGACCGTGCCGAAATGCATGCCCTCGACGTCGTAGCTGCGCGACACGCAATCGGCGATGTTCCAGCCGCCTTGTTGCGCGATCGCATGCGACGGCAAGTAGTTGCGCACCAGCGCGAGCGTCGTCATTACCACGTGCTCGGCCACGCTGATGCTGTTCGAGCCGGTGACTTCGGCGACGGTGACATGCGCGCGAGCGGCGGCGTCGAGATCGACGTGATCGGAGCCGATGCCGGCCGTCAGCGCGAGCTTCAGCTTCGGCGCGCGGGCGATCCGTTCGGCCGTCAGGTACGCGGGCCAGAACGGCTGCGAGATCACCACGTCCGCTTCGGGCAGCCGGCGCTCGAATTCGGAATCGGGGCCGTCCTTGTCGCTCGTGACGATCAGCGTGTGGCCGTGCGCCTCCAGATAACCGCGCAACCCGAGCGCGCCGGACACCGAGCCGACGAGTTCGCCGGGCCGGAAGCCGGGCGGGCCGGCCGGCGTCGGCGCGGTTTGCCCGTCCGCGTAGCGCGTGATGACCGGAATCGCATCGCGCACGTAGCGCGGCGGGTAGCCGTCGACCGGATCGGGGTAGAGCACGCACAGGACGGTGGCCATCGGGTAGCACTCCTGGTGAAAGGGGGATGCGGCACGCGGATTGCGCAGGACGCGCGACGTGCCCTCGCAGGCAACGGGTGTGTTGCGCCGCAACGTTGATGACGTTCTACGCCCGTCATGGCTCGCGTACAAGCTACAGTCGGTGTTTGCGTGCGCTGCGGAGGCGTCTGTACCTGTTCTTTTCAAATGGGATGTCGATAATGGGATCCTTACCTGACTCTCAGGGAGCCACGTCATGACTGGAAGCGACGCTTCGTCTTCACGCCCCGACCTCACGCAAGGCATCGCGCTCGACGATCTCGCCGACGGCGCGATGATCGAGGGCCATGTCGGCGATACCGCGGTGCTGCTCGTGCGCCGCGCCGACGAACTGTTTGCCGTGGGTGCGCAGTGCCCGCACTACGGCGCGCCATTGGCCGACGGCCTGCTGGAGGGCGACACGATCCACTGCCCATGGCATCACGCGGCGTTCTGCCTGCGCACGGGCGCACTGCTGCGCGCACCGGCGCTCGACGGGCTCCCGTGCTGGCGCGTCGAACGCCGCGACGGCCGTGCCGTCGTGCTCGATGCGCGGCCGGCCGCCGCGCCTCCCGCGCTGAATGCGGCCGGGCTGCCCGCGTCGGTGGTGATCGTCGGCGGCGGCGCCGCTGCGATCGCGGCCGCCGTGACGCTGCGACAGGCCGGTTATCCGCATCCCGTCACGATGCTCACCGCCGATGCCGATCTGCCGTACGACCGGCCGAACCTGTCGAAAGACTATCTCGCCGGCACGGCCGACGCCGACTGGCTGCCGCTGCGTGCGCCGTCGTTCTATACCGACCACCGGATCGACGTGCGGTGCGGCACGCGTGTCGCGCGGATCGACCCCGCGCGGCAGGCGGTCGAACTGGCCGACGGCAGCCGTGTCGGGTACGGCGCGCTGCTGCTGGCAACGGGCGCCGAGCCGAACCGGCTGACCGTGCCCGGCGCGGATCTGCCGCACGTGTGCGTGCTGCGCTCGCGCGCCGATTGCGACGCGCTGATCGGCAAGCTGAAAACGGCGCGCCGCTGCGTGGTGGTCGGCGCGAGCTTCATCGGGCTCGAAGCGGCCGCCGCGTTGCGCACGCGCGGGCTCGACGTGCAGGTCGTCGCGCCCGATGCGCATCCGATGGCGCGCGTGCTCGGCGAAGCGCTCGGCGACACGATCAAGGCCCTGCACGAATCGCACGGCGTCGTGTTCCATCTCGGTGCGACGCCGGCGCGGATCACGCCGGACAGCGTGACGCTGTCGACCGGCGACGTGCTGCCGGCCGACGTCGTGCTGGTCGGCATCGGCGTGCACCCGAACGTCGCGCTCGCGCAGGACGCGGGGCTGGCCGTCGAGCGCGGCGTGACGGTCGACCGCTTCCTTCAGACGAGTGTGCCCGGCATCTACGCGGCCGGCGACATCGCGCGCTGGCCCGATCCGCTGACGGGCCAGCGCATTCGCGTCGAGCACTGGGTCGTCGCCGAGCGGCAGGGCATCGTCGCGGCGCGCAACATGCTTGGCCAGCAGTGCCCGTTCGACGCGGTGCCGTTCTTCTGGAGCCAGCATTACGACCTGACGATCAACTACGTCGGGCATGCGGAGCAATGGGATCGCGTCGAGATCGACGGCGACCTCGGCGCGCACGACTGCGCGATCGCGTACTGGCGCGGCGACACGCGGCTCGCGGTCGCGACGATCGGCCGCGATCTCGACAGCCTGAAGGCGGAAGCGGCATTCGAGCGGCAGATTGCAGCCGCATGACGGCCATGTGACGACATGATTCGAACCCGGAGGCAAGATGAGCCCTGAAATCCGCGCACGTTTCGAAACCGAGTTCGCGCCGCACATCGCGGCGCGCGTGCTCGGCCTGTATCAGCCTGGTGAAGTGCGCGTGGAAGTCGTGCCGCACGACGGGCAGGGGAGCCCGACCTGTGTGGACGTGATCGGCCTCACGTCGACGGCCGGGCTGCCGAACCGGCTGAACGCGCGGCTCGCGTGGCGCGACGACGCGATCGATGCGTTGCTGGCCGAGCCCGACCGCAGCCGCTTCGACCGCTATCTCGCGGCGCTGCCGGTCACGATCGAACGCTGGCAGATGGAATTGCCGGTCGACTTCAGTTCACGGACCCAGCGCGACCGCGAAATCCTGATCGGCGATCTCGATTTCGATGCGTGAAACGCGCGGCGCGCTGCCCGCCGAGGATGCGGCGATGAACCGCGCGACCTTAGCGGTCGCGCGTCTTGACGATCACGCGGCCCTGGTCGATACCGCCGCGCAGCGCTTCGTCGCACGTGAGCCATTCGGGCGTGACGAGTTCGGGCGCGGGCAGGTCGACCGGCGCGCCGTCGCGGAAGATCCGCACGTGCGCGACCCACGCGCCGTTCGCGTTGCGCGTCGCCTCGACGCGAATCTCGTGATCCATGAAGGTGTCGGTGGCTTGCATCGGTCGGGGCCCTCCGTCGTGCGTGAACGCGATGCGTCGTGCGTGAACGCGATGCGTCGATCGTAGCAGCATGGCGCGCGCCGTGCACCGGAAACGAAACGGAATTTGCGTGCGATTCGGTGTACGAACCGACGCGTGAGACGGGAGCGAACCTGTGGCCTTCGACCTGACCTTTTCGATCAAGGTGTTCGCGGCGCTGTTCGCGATCATGAACCCGATCGCGAACATCCCGGTGTTCCTGTCGCTGACCGAAGGCGCGGCGGACGGCGTGCGCCGCAAGGTCGCGCTGACGGCCGCGATCGGCGTGACGGTCGGCTGCATCGTGTCGGCCGTCGCGGGCGGCGCGATCCTGCACGTATTCGGCCTGACGATCGACGATTTCCGTCTTGCGGGCGGGCTGCTGGTGCTGCTGATCGCGCTGTCGATGCTGCACGGCGCGCCGAGCCGCCAGCATTCGCCGGGCGAGGACGAAGGCGCCGACCCGGCGGCGGCCGAGAGCGTCGCGATCTATCCGCTGACGATCCCGCTGCTCGTCGGCCCCGGCACGATCGCGACGATGATCGTGCTTGGGCACAGTGCGTTCTCGACCGGACAGGAACTCGCGTTCGCGCTCGGGCTCGCCGCGTTTCTCGTGCTGCTGGCCGTTTCGTTGCTGTCCGCGCCGCTGATCGGCCATTACCTCTCGCCGCGCGTGACGGCGGTGACCCAGCGCCTGATGGGGATGATCCTCGCGGCGATCGCGATGCAGATGATCGTCGCGAGCCTGAAGGCCGCGTTCGGGCTGCCGCATTGAACGCCATGCGGCGCCACGGTGTGCGCGGTGATGTGCCGTGCGACAGCTCGAGCCCGGGCGGTTACGACGGACGCCGAACGCGGCGTGCCACACGCTGCAGCAGTGCGTCGAGCACGTTGATCTCGACGGGTTTCACGAGGTGCGCGTCGAAGCCCGCGCGTTCGGTGCGTGCGAGGTCGGACGCGCGCGCGTGGCCGGACAGCGCGACGCAGGTCGTGTCGCGCAGCGCGTCGATCGTGCGCAGTTCGTGCAGCAGCGTGAAGCCGTCGACGTCGGGCATCGTCAGGTCGAGGATCATCAGTTGCGGCGCGTAGTCGCGGGCGAGCGCCAGCGCATCGCCTGCGTTGTACGCGACGCGCGGCGCATGCCCCTTCACCTTGAGCAGCACGGCGAGCGTGTCGGCCGAGTCGCGGTTGTCGTCGACGATCACGATGCGCAGCGGCGTGGTGTCCGATGGCGCGTGCGCCGCCGGCTCGCGCGCGCCGGCCTGCTCCGCACGTCCCGTCCGTGCGATCGGCAGCCGCACCGTGAACGTCGCGCCGTGCCCGGGGCCGCCGCTTTCCGCGGAAATCCGTCCGCCGTGCAGCTCGACGAACGTCCGGCAGATCGCCAGCCCGAGCCCGAAGCCGCCGGTCGGCGGGCCGCCTGACGCGCCGCGCTGCTCGAACAGGTCGAAGATCGTTTCGAGCGCGCCGTGCGCGATGCCGACGCCGTGATCGGTGATGCGGATGGCGACCACCGGCCCTTCCACCCGTGCGCCCACGTCGATCCGCCCGCCGTGCGGCGAGAACTTCGTCGCGTTGTCGAGCAGGTTGTGCAGCACCTGGACGAGCCGTGCATCGTCGCCGTGCAGCAGCACGGGATCGGTCGGCAGGTCGACGTGGATGTGCTGCCCGCGCGCGGCCAGCTTCGGCTGGATGCTTTCGACGCCGCGGCACACGATGTCGCGCACGGCGACGGGGCGATCGTTCAGCTCGACCTTGCCGGCCGTGATGCGGCCGACGTCGAGCAGATCGTCGACGAGCCGTGTCAGTTGTCCGACCTGGCGATGCACGGCGTCGCGGCATTGCGCGAGCACGGGCGCCGGATCGGGCAGGCTCTGCAGCACGCCGACCGAATGGCGCAGCGGCGAGAGATGGTTGCGCAACTCGTGCGCGAGCATCGCGATGAACACGCTGAGCCGGTGCGTGGACGCTTCGAGTTCCTCGAGCCGCTTGCGCTCGGTCATGTCCCGCGTGATCTTGATGAAACCGCACAGCTGGTTCTCGTGATCGTGCACGGGGGCGATCGTCACGCTCGCCCAGAACTGCGAGCCGTCCTTGCGCACGCGCCAGCCTTCATCCACGAAGTGGCCCCGCGCGGCCGCCTCGTCGAGCCCGTGCGACGGCCGGCCGGCCGCGATCGCATCGGGCGGATAGAAGCGCGAGAAGTGATGGCCGACGATCTCGGCCGCGCGATAGCCCTTGATGCGCTCGGCACCCGCATTCCACGTCGCGACATTGCCGTGCGGATCGAGCATGAACACCGCGTAGTCGGTAATCGAGCCGACGACCGTCTGGAAACGGAACTCGGCGAAGCGATGCACCAGGTCGCGCGCGTCGGGTAAGCCGGGCGGCGGATGGGAGCGAGGAGAGTCGTCGTCTTTCTTCATCGTGTGGCAGGTCGAAGAGGGGCAGGCAAACGCTGCCCGGCCGCCGCCGGGCGGGCCGGCGGCGGCCATGTCGATCGGATTGGCACCCCGGGAAGCATAAGGGAACTCAATTCGGCTGATCAATGGGTGGTGCGCATCGTCCGTGCCGTCCGCGATCCCGGCGAGGGCATCCGTTCCGGGCGCGCGATGCGGCATGCCGATTGCATGCGCTACCCGTCCGCGTGCCGTGCCGTGCCGCGGCCGCCCGGCCACCCGTAGCGGCATGCAGCGGCACGCGGGCAAGGAGGACGACATGAACAGCACGTTGAACCCCGACAACGAACCGGCCGGCCCGGACGACGACAACGCCAGCCGCGGCCGCGACGGCCGCGCGCTGGGACCGAGCGACTCGTCCGACAGCGGCAGCGACACGGCCGGCGCGCGGCGCCATCCGTTCGACATCGATTCGCCGCTCGACGAGCACGCACTCGAACGCGGCGATGCGTCGCTCGACAGCGATACGGACCGCGCGGGCACCGGCGAGCGCGCATCGGCGGACGGCGATTCGACATTCGTAGAAGGTGCCGATATCGAGCCCGACCGCACCGAGCGGCTGAGCGGGCCGGATCGCGACGAAGAATCCGCGGCCCCGGACGATCCGGACGATCGGGGCGCCGGCGGCGCGCCATGACGCCCGGCACGCAAAAACTGCAATCGCATTGCAGATTCGCGCGCCCGGCAGCGGATCGACGGCGCGGCGCATGTGTCGTGCGACGGCAACGATATCGGCACGCGGCTTGCGTTCGAGCCGGCCGGCATGCGCCGTGTCGCGACCCGGCATGGGGCCGTGCGCGGCGCAGGCGCGAACAAGGAGAGACACGATGCAACGACGATATCCCGGACGGCACGGCGAGCGCGGCCTCCCGGACGACCCGGCACGATGGCCGGAGGAAGACCATGAATCGCCCCGCCGTCGCTCGGCGAGCGAGAGCGTCGGCGCGGAAGACTGGGGCAGCGAATGGACCGAGCGCGCCGCGCGGCCGGTGGACCAGCGGCGCCGCATGTCCGACCCGGACTGGCAGGGCGGTGCGCGCTCGCCCGCATGGGACGCCGAACGCGGCTACCGCGAACCGGGCCGCCGTGCGGAGGGCAGTGAAGGCCCGTATGGCGGCGACCGCCCGGAATTCCGCGGTCATTTCCGGATGGGCCGGTACGGCGGCGAGCACGATCGCGGCGACCCGCGAGACCCGCCGCGCTACGGCGGCTACGCGCCCGACCCGTCGCGGTACGGCGTCGACGCCGAACGCGACGCACTGCGCCATCGTCGCGGGCCGAAAGGCTATACGCGTTCGGACGAGCGCATCCGCGAGGACGTGTGCGAGCGGCTTGCGCATGCGCTCGACATCGACGTGAGCGACGTCACCGTGCAGGTGCAGGACGGCTGCGTCGTGCTGGACGGCACCGTGCCGTCACGCTGGATGAAGCACGACATCGAGGATCTGGCCGACGGCTGCTTGGGCGTGCGCGACGTCGAGAATCGCGTGCGCGTGCACCGCGACGGCGAACACGATACGGGCATGGTGCTGCATCCCGACCAGCGGACCGTCACGCCGACGCTGCCGGCCGCGCGCGATCCCGAACCGGGCGCCGTCGAACGCGACCGCGACCGCGAGAGCAAGCCGCATCATTGACCGGCCGTGCACGAAACGGTGTGGCCGCGATGGAGGCTGCCGGCCGTGCGCGATCCCGAACCCGGCACCGTCGAACGCGAGCGCGAGAGCAAGTCGCATCACTGACCGGCCGCGCATGAAACGGTGCGGCCGCGATGGAGGCTGCGGGCAGCGTGCGCATGCCGACGGCCCGCACGGCCCGGCGCGGGTGCGCGTTTCGGAATTGATCGGTTCACGCGCGGCCGGGTCGCGCACTGGGCGACGACGTTCAGCGTGACGGGCCGCGTTTACGGGGGCGCCGCGTTCGACGGGCTGGTCGTGTCGGTCGCGCCGGTCGCATTCGCGGAACCGGCGGCGTTCGTCGCGGCGCCGCCGTTCACCGCATTGCGTTCATGCTCGGGCAGCAGCGCGAGACGGTTGTATAGCGTCTTCAGGCTGATGCCGAGCGCTTTCGCGGTGCGCGGCTTGTCGCCGTTGAAATGCCGCAGCGACGCGACGATGAACCGCTGCTGCGTATGCGCGAGCGTCGTGCCGAAATGCAGCGTCATCGCGTTGTGGCGCACGTCGTCGCGCGGCTGCAGCCGGCGCGGCAACTGCAGGTCGATCTGCTCGTCGGCGAGGATGAACGCGCGCTCGAGCGCATTGCGCAGCTCGCGCACGTTGCCGGGCCACGAATACGCGCGCAGGGCCTTCATCGCCTGCATCGACAGCCGCTTGCGCGTGCGGTGCCGCGCATTCAGCCGCTCGACGATCTGCAGCGCGATGTCGTCGACGTCGTTCTCGCGCTGCCTGAGCGCGGGCACGTGCAGCGCGACCGGCGCGATCCGGTAGAACAGGTCCTCGCGCAGCCGGCCGCTGCGCACGGCCTCGACGGGATCGTGATGGGTGGCCGCGACGATGCGCACGTCGAGCGGAATCGGCTCGTGACCGCCGACGCGGATGATCGTGTTCGATTCGAGCGTGCGCAGCAGCTTGACCTGCAGTTCGGCCGGCATCTCGGCGATTTCGTCGAGAAACAGCGTGCCGCCGCGAGCGGCTTCGAACATGCCGACATGCTGGGCGATCGCGCCGGTGAAGCTGCCTTTCTCGTGCCCGAACAACTGCGACTCCGCGATATCGGGCGGAATCGCGCCGCAGTTCACGGGGACGAATGGCCCGCGCCGGCGCGGGCTCAAATCGTGCAACAGCCGCGCGACGATGTCCTTGCCCGCGCCGCTTTCTCCGACGATCAATACGCTGATGCGCGTCGCGGCCACGCGCGACACCTTCATCAACAGGGTCTGGATCGAACGCGAGCGTCCCGACAGACGCTTGCCGTCATCGACGGATTTCGACATGACGTGATATCGAATGGGGAAGATTTGACCGACTATGACCCAGGCACATGAAAAAACGACACGTTATGCGCCGTTATTCATGCGCAAAGCATACGTGTTATGTCGTCGCGGCCGCATTGAATCTCGCAATGCCTGCCATGCGGGCGGATAGATTTATTCGATGACGGGCCGATGCACGACGTCGCTCTTCTATACTGCTAAGCGATTCCTTCTTCATGGCAGCATCGCCTGCCAGTTCATTCGCTGCAGCGTGGAATGCATTGCCTCGTGCCTGGCGGCGTGCGATGCGCTGCACATCTGTCGCGATGTCCGGTCGACACTTGTACCGGCTCGCATCACGAGGAGCCTCGATGCCCTACGTCCTGATCGTCGAAGACGATGCCGATACGCGCACGATGCTGGCGACGCTCGCGCGCACGCAGCAACTCGCCTGCGATACCGCCGCGACGCTGGAGGAAGCACGCGCGCTCGTGTCGACGCATACCCCCGATCTCGTGCTGTGCGATCTCGTATTGCCCGACGGCAACGGGATGGACCTGTTCGATGCGTTGCCCAAGCGCGCGCATTGCGAGATGGTGCTGACCACCGGCCATGCGAGCCTCGAAACCGCGATCGACGCATTGCGGCGCGGCGCGACCGACTATCTGGTGAAGCCGCTGAACATGCAGCGGCTGAACAGCATCTTCGCGCGCGTGCCGCGCACGACCGCGCTGCACGAGGAAATCGCGGAGCTGCGCTCGGAACTGCAGCGCCTCGGCCGATTCGGCCGCATGCTCGGCAGCTCGCCCGCGATGCAGGCCGTCTACGATGCGATCGGGCGCGTCGCACGCACCGAAGCGTCGGTGTTGCTAACCGGCGAATCGGGCACCGGCAAGGAGCTTGCCGCGCAGACCGTGCACGACCTGAGCCTGCGCCGCCGCGGCCCGTTCCTCGCGGTGAACTGCGGTGCGATCGCCGCGAACCTCGTCGAGAGCGAGATGTTCGGCCACGACCGCGGCAGCTTTACCGGCGCGGAGCGCCAGCACAAGGGCTTCTTCGAACGCGCGGACGGCGGCACGCTGTTTCTCGACGAGATCACCGAGATGCCGCTCGAATCGCAGGTGAAGCTGCTGCGCGTGCTCGAGACGGGGCGCCTCACGCGGCTCGGCTCGACGCGCGAGATCGACGTCGACGTGCGCATCGTCGCCGCGACGAACCGCGATCCGGAAGCCGCGATGGCCGACGGCAAGCTGCGGCCCGACCTGTTTCACCGGATCAACGTGTTTCCGATTCCGCTGCCGTCGCTGCGCGAGCGCGGCGACGACATCCCGATGCTCGCCGATGCGTTCCTGCAGCACTACAACGAGGAAAGCGGCCGCAACCTGCGCTTTGCGCCGGCCGCGCGCGAGGCGCTGAAGACCTACGAATGGCCCGGCAATGTACGCGAACTGCGCAACTTCGTGCAGCGCGCGAGCATCTTTACCGACGCCGACGTGATCGACTCGCTGCCGCCTCCGATCATGGAGGAACTGTCCAGCATGGTCGATTCGCACGAGGATCGCGTGACGGTGCCGTTCGGCACGCCGCTCGAGGAAGTCGACCGCAAGCTGATCCTCGGCACGATCGCGCAGTGCGGCGGCGTGAAGGCGCAGGCGGCCGAAGTGCTCGACGTCAGCCTGAAAACGATCTACAACCGGCTCGCGCAACTGGAAGACGAAACGGAAAAGCCGGACTCCTGATGCCGTCGCGATCACACTCATGCTCCCGTTTCCGCATCACGCGTGCGCACCTGACGACGGCATCGCCGGGATGCGGCGAGACGCGCCCGCGTGCCGGCGCGGCCGTCGCGTGAATCATCCCGTGGTGGGCGGCTGCGCGGCCGGTTCCGGCCGGCCGTCGCGCGTCGTGCCTGTCGGCGGTGTCCGGGGCCGCGGCCGTCGGCCGGCCCCGCAGGAGCGTGTCCGATGACCGATCGTCCCCGGCCGCAGGCCGGAAACTACGCGACGGCCGCGATGCTGGTCGCGATCGCGACCGTGCTGCAGGTGCTCGCGATCCGCTTCGGCGGCGTGAACCTGCCGTTCGTGCTGTACTACCCGCTGCTCGCAGGCGCCGCGTGGGCGACGTCGTTCGTGTTCGGGATCGTGTCGACCGTCGTCAGCGGGCTGCTCGTGTGGACCCTGTTCCTGTCCGATCCGGCCGCCTATCCGGCGCCGCTGCCCGAGCGGCTGGTGCAGCTCGGCACCTTCATCCTGATCGGTGCGCTCGTTTGCGCGATCGCGTCGATGTTGCGACAGACACGGATCACGAACGATCGCGCGAGCCGACGCGAGGCGGCTGTACGCCGGCAGCTCGAAGCCGTGCTGAGTGCGCTGCCGCACGGCGTGATCGCGGTCGACACGAAAGGGCGGCTGACCTATATCAACGCGGCGGCGGCCGAACTCGCCGGCTGCCGGCCTGGCGACGCGGCGGGGCGGCCGGTGCGCGACGTGCTGCGGATCGTCGATCGTGAAGGCCGCCGCGTGCAGACGACGCCGCTCGATCGCGCGCTCGACGGCGCGGACGCGGTGTCCGACCGGCACTGGCTGCAGCGTGGCGGCACCGGCGATCCGGTGCCGATCGTCGAGGTTGCCGCGCCGCTCGGCGATCTGGACGGCAACCTCGACGGCGCGGTGCTGCTGCTCCGCGATGCCGGCGCGGATCGCGCACGCATCGACGCGTCGCGCTTGCAACGTGCGGTGGTCGACGCATCGCCGGACGCAATCGTCGGCATCGACGCGAACGGCCGCATTGCCAGCTGGAATCCGGCCGCGCAGCGAATCTTCGGTTACGACGAGGCCGACGCGCGCGGCCGCATGTTCGACACGCTGATCGCCATGCGCTGGTTGCGGCGCAATCCGCTGGCGGAATCCTTCGACGCGATGCGCGATCCGGTCGGGCCGCTCGAACTGCTGTGCGTGCGGCGCGACGGCCGGCGTTTTCGCGCGACCATGTCGGCGTGCCCGGTACGCGGCGAGGCACGCGAATGCGTCGCGCTGTCGCTGACGCTGCGCGAAACCGGTGCGCAGCGCCGGCGCGACCTCCGCGCGCAGCGCTCGTTGCGGGGCGCGCGCGACGCACGCGACCAGGCCGATACGTCGAACCGGCTGAAGGACGAGCTGCTGGCGACGGTATCGCACGAGTTGCGCACACCGCTGAACGTGATCTATGGCTGGGTCGAGGTGCTGCGCAATTCCGGCGACCAGGCGCTGCAGAACCAGGCGATCGATGCCATCGACCGCAGCGCGCGTTCGCTCACGCGGATGGTCGGCGACATTCTCGATGCATCGTCGCTCGCGACCGGCAAGCTGCGCCTCGACGCGACGCCGGTCGACATCGTGCGGCTGTTCTCCGATTCGGTCGGCGCGTTCCGGACGGCCGCGTCATTGGCCGGCATCGCGCTCGAATTCGATTGCGAGACCTCGTCGTGCATCGTGTCGGGTGACGCCGAGCGGTTGCGGCAGATGTTGTCGAACCTCATTTCGAACGCGCTGAAGTTCACGCCGGACGGCGGCAACGTGACGGTCGGGCTCGCGCGCGACAACGCGCAGGTGATCCTGACCGTGACCGATACGGGGCAGGGTGTCGCGCAGGAATTCCTGCCGTACATCTTCGACATGTTTCGCCGCGCGGACGATTCGCCTGCATCGTCGCGACGCGGCCTCGGTCTCGGCCTGTCCATCGTGCGGCATATCGCCGAATTGCATGGCGGCGGCGTGACCGTCGTGAGCGCGGGCCGCAATCGCGGCACGACCTTCACGGTGACGCTGCCGGCCGGCTGGCAGCCGGTCGGCGCGATGGCGTGGGGGCTCGCGCAGGCGGGCGGGCAGCGCGAGCCGCTTGTGCTCGATGCGCAGCGAATCCTGATCGTCGACGACGATGCGACGACGCGGGCGAGCCTCACGGCCGCGCTGACCACGTTCGGCGCGTCGGTCGCGATCGCGTCGTCGGGCCGCGAGGCGCTCGCGGTCGCCGCCGACTTGCGGCCGACCGTCGTGCTGTCCGATCTCGCGATGCCCGACGGCGACGGCTTCTGGCTGCTCGATGCGTTGCGGCACGGGGCGATGAACGGCGACAGCGGGCCGCCCGACCTGTGCGTACTCGCGGTCACCGCGCATGCCGGCCTCGCCGACCAGCGCCGTGCGCTGGAGGCCGGGTTCGACGGCTATCTGTGCAAGCCGGTCGACGTGCGCGAACTGGTGCACAAGATCGCGCATGCGACGAAGCGCGACGGCTGACGCACTGGCCGCGGTTACTCGACGTTGACGTTGAGGGTGCCGGCGGATTCACGCTGCCGTCATGGCGATTGTCCGGCGGGTGGGCGCATCGGCTCGACATTCGGCGCATTGAACGGACGTGCGATGTTGTCCTTCATGACCCGTGTGGAAGTATTCGACCGATGGTACGTCGTGGCCGGCAGTCACGTGCCTCTCGCACGGACATGAACCGGGAAAGATGGCGTTGCCGTCGACGAACCCGAGTTTTATATCGTAGTCCTTCATTGAATGTTTCCGTTGCGGTGCGCGAGTACGCCAAGGCATCGTGGTCGACGTCGCGCTCCAATGATTGCTTTGCGACGTCCGCGACTTGAATCCTCTGGCATTGTCTGACCGCCCGCGTCCACACCGCCGGCTTCCCGCAACCGCGATACGTGTTCACTGATCGACGCGCTTCCTCGCCGGGCGATGCTCCGAGGTCCGGCCCGCGCACACGGGCCGCCGTGGGTGCCTGTCGGCAAGCGGCATACCCGCGACGCTGCGGGGGAAACCGCCAGCCGCCATGTCGAAAAAATTACAACGCATTGGACGAAAGCGCGTCCGGCCGGCGATTGCCGCCTGCAACCGGCGATGCGGCCGCGGCACGCGGCTTGCGCCCGTCGTGTCCGCCCGCCGGCCGTGCCGGCTCGACGAAAGGAGGTCACGATGAAGGTATTCCCGCTCCCAGCCCGTTCCCTGCGAATCCGTCGCCATCGCGCCCAGCGTGTCGGCATGGCGATCGCGATCGTCTCGGCCGCCGCCTGCGCGTCGATCGCGCCGAACGTGTTCGCCGCCGGCGACGACAGCGCCGCGTCGTCATCCATGTCGTCATCGTCATCCACGTCGTCGCATTCGACGACCGGCAGGAAGATCCGCGACGCGACGATCACGACCAAGGTGAAGGCCGAGCTCGTCGGCACGAGCGGCCTGTCGTCCGGCGACATCCACGTGAAGACGCGGCACGGCATCGTGATGCTGACCGGCAGCGTGCCCGACGAACAGCAGCGCACGCAGGCCGTCGGCGTCGTGAAGCAGGTGGACGGCGTGCAGGACGTGCACGACCAGCTGACCATCCGGGCCAAGTAACGGCGTTGCCGCAACAGGAGTTCGTCATGAACTGCATGCTCAAACCGGTCGGCGAGCAGACGATCGTGATCACCGGCGCGACGAGCGGCATCGGCCTCGTCACCGCGCGCAAGGCGGCACGGCGCGGCGCGAAGCTCGTGCTGTTCGCGCGCAACGAGGGCGCGCTGAATACGTTGTGCGAGGAAATCAGGCAGCACGGCGGCCTCGCGGTGCCGGTCGCCGGCGACGTCGCGAACCTCGAGGACCTGCAGCGCGCGGCCGCGAAGGCGGTCGACACTTACGGCGGTTTCGACACCTGGGTCAACAACGCGGGCGTGTCGATCTTCGGCACGGCGGCCGCCGTGCCGCTCGAGGATCAGCGCCGTCTGTTCGAGACCAACTACTGGGGCGTCGTGCATGGTTCGCTCGTCGCGGCGGACCACTTCCGCCGCAAGAGCGATTTCCACGGCGGCGCGATCGTCAACATGGGCAGCGAGGCATCCGATGCGCCGGTGCCGCTGCAAAGCGCGTACGTCGCGTCGAAGCACGCGGTGAAGGGCTTCACCGATTCGCTGCGGCTCGAGATGGAATCGGACCACCTGCCGGTGTCGGTCACGCTGATCAAGCCGGCCGCGATCGACACGATGTTCGTGATGCACGCGAAGAACTACATGAACGTCGAGCCGAGGCTGCCGCCGCCGATCTACGACCCCGACCTCGTGGCCGACGCGATCCTGTTCGCGGCCGCCCATCCGCGCCGCACGCTGTTCGTCGGCGGTGCCGCGAAATTCACGTCGGCGAGCGCGTACCACGCGCCGCGCCTGTTCGATCGCGTCGCGGCCACGCTGTTTTCGCGCGGCCAGCGCACGGTGCGGCCCGCGCGCCCGCGCGACGACAACGCGCTGTACGACTCGCGTCATGCGCTGCACGAGCGTGAAGGGATGGACGGCCCCGTGCTGCGCAGCTGTGCCTACAACACGGTGGTGCAGCGGCCGAAGATGGCCGGCGCGGTCGCGCTCGGCGCGGCGGCGCTCGTGTTCGCCGCGCTCGCGCGTGCGCGCCGCGGGTCCGCGTGATGCCGTTTCCGTTCACTCGATCAAGGAGGTTTCGATGACATCCCGACAACACACGGGCCACGAACTCAGCCGCGCCCGCGCGCACGAAGGCGAGCGCGCGCAGCAGGACCACGACAAGGGCGGGCACCAGACCGGCCACGGCAAGCCGCCGAGCCCGGTCGACGTGCAGAAGGCGCTGAAGGGCATGGACTACCCGGCGAGCAAGGAGGCGGTCGTCCAGTGCGCGGAACGCTCGCACGCGGACGCCGCCGTGCTCGACATGCTGCGCCGGATTCCCGACCGCGAGTACGCCACGCCGGCATCGGTCTCGAAGGAACTCGGGCGGCTGATGTAGGCGAGGCCGCGTCGCGCGTGTCGCCGCGCGCGGCACGCGATCCGTCACGAGGAGGACGAGCATGGCAATGATCGTCGCAGGCCGCTTCACGACGTTCGATGAAGCGGAAGGTGGGGCGCGCCACCTTTACGAGCGCGCGTTCGGTCCGGACGACGTGTCGATCTTCTTTCTGAATCCGGGTGGCCAGCATGCGCGCTTTCCGATCGGTGGCGACGTATATGCCGATACGGCGGCGAAGCCGGGCGGCCGCGGCGCGATGATCGGTGCGTTTCGCGGGCTGCTGATCGGCGCCGTCGCGGGGCTCGTCGTCTACGCGATCGGCGTGCGCTACTGGTTCGTACCGGCCGCCGGCGCGCTGGCCGGTGCCTATCTCGGCGCATTCGGCGGCGCGCTCGGCAGGATGCGCGGCGAGCCGGCCGAAGGCAAGGGCACGCTCGCGCAGAGCGAAACGGGCGTGATTCTCGCCGCGCGCGTGACGCCCGACACGGCGAGCGCGGCCGAAGCCGTCCTGCGCGCGACCGGCGCACGTTCGATCGAGCGCGTCGAGGGCGACTGGCAGGACGGCGAATGGCGCGATTTCGACCCGGTGCGCCGGCCGGACGAACCCGCGTCGGGCGCCCCTCGCTGACCCCGCGCTTTCCTGCACACGCGTTGCAATGCCTGCCGCGAAAACGCGGCGGCGCCGCCGTCAGCCGGCGGGGCGGCAGCGGCATGCCGTTTGCGCAGCACGAACGGCACCCGTTCAAGGAGGAACCGATGACTACCGCACAGACGCCGCCGCCCCAGCATCAGACGCATCAGCCAGGCACCGAACGCGACATGCATCCGAAGCCGCGCGGCGACGCGGCCGATTACGTCGGAAGCGGCAAGCTCGCCGGCAAGGTCGCGCTCGTGACGGGCGGCGACAGCGGAATCGGGCGCGCGGTCGCGGTCGGTTTCGCGAAGGAAGGCGCGGACGTCGCGATCGTCTACCTGAAGGAATCGGACGATGCCGCGCGGACGAAGCAGCTGATCGAGCAGGCCGGCCGTCGCTGCGAGGCGATCGCGTGCGACGTGGGCGACCGCCGGCAGGCACAGGATGCGGTGGCGCGCACGGTCGAACGGCTCGGCCGGCTCGACGTGCTCGTGAACAACGCGGGCGAGCAGCATCCGCAGCCGGGCATCGAGGACGTGACCGAGGAACAGCTCGAACGCACGTTCCGCACGAACGTGTACGGGGTGTTTTTCTGCACGCAGGCGGCGCTGCCGCACATGAAGCACGGCGGGCGGATCGTCAACACGGCGTCGGTGACGGCCTATCACGGCAACCCGAGGCTGCCCGACTACTCGTCGACCAAGGGCGCGATCGTCGCGTTCACGCGTTCGCTGTCGATGGAGCTGGCCGAACGCGACATTCGCGTGAACGCGGTCGCGCCGGGGCCGATCTGGACGCCGCTGATCCCGTCGACGTTCACCGCCGAGCAGGTCGCGAAGTTCGGCTCGAACGTGCCGCTCAAGCGGCCGGGGCAGCCGGACGAGCTGATCGGCTGCTATGTGCTGCTCGCGTCGGACGGCGCGAGCTACATGACCGGGCAGACGCTGCACCCGAACGGCGGCTCGATCGTCGGCGGCTGACGGCCGCATCCACGCAAGAAAAGGAGAAGGCAGATGATGAGACATCCGAAATGGACGATCGCGGTGCTTGCCGCGGGTGTGTTCGCCGTATCGGGGCTCGCCGGCGCGCAGGCGCCGAGCGAGCCGCCCGCATCGAATTCGCATGTACCGGGCGGCGTGATCAATCCATCGTCGGGCGCGGGCGACGCGCGGATCGCGAAGGCGCCGCAAGGCGGTGACGCGGAATTCATCGACAAGGCAGCGATCGCCGGCAAGGCCGAGGTGCAGGCCAGCCAGCTCGCGCTGAAGCAGGCGCAGTCGCCCGACGTGCGCGCCTTCGCGAAGCAGATGGTGAACGACCACGGCAAGGCGAACGCGCGGCTCACCGCGATCGCCGCGCGCAAGGGCATGAAGCCGCAGGTCGAACAGATTTCGGACCCCGACGTCGAGGCGCTGCGCGGCAAGAGCGGCCGTGACTTCGACGTCGCGTATGTCGCGGCGGTCGGCCCCGACGCGCATCGCAAGGCCGTCGCGCTGTTCGAAGGCGAGGCGCGCGACGGCAGCGACCCGCAACTGCGCGAATTCGCGAGCGCCACGCTGCCGACGCTCAGGCATCACCTGAGCATGGCGCAGGCGCTCGAACGCAAGGTGGGCGCGCGATAACGCGTGCCCGTTCATCCCCGGGCCGCGCGCGGCCCGTTTTTTCGGAGAGGCAGTCATGGCCCATCGGCAACCGAAACACGAAGGCATCCGCGAATTGCTCTGTCAGGCATACGAAACCGAGCTTGGCGGCGCGAAGCTCTACGAGGCCGCGCTGCAGTGCGCGACCGACGGCGATCTGCACAAGGAATGGGAGAAGTACCACCGCGAGACGCTGCATCACCAGGAAGTGCTGCGCAAGGTGTTCGAGACGTTAGGCATGGACCCCGATGCGCAGTCGCCCGGACGCAGCGCGGTTGCGGCCACCGGCAAGGCGCTGGTGCACGTGATCGAGCAGGCGCGGAAGCAGGCCGATCCGGCCGTCGCGCAGGTCGTTGCGGCGGAATGCGTGGTGCTCGCCGAGACCAAGGACCACCTGAACTGGGAGCTGATCGGCTACGCGGCCGACCAGTTGTCGGGCGATGCGGCGAAGATATTGAAGGACGCGCACGACGAGGTCGAGGCCGACGAGGATCACCACCTGTATCACACGCGCGGCTGGGCGCGCGAGATGTGGATCGACTCGATGGGCTTCAAGGCCGTGCTGCCGCCGCCGGAGGAAGTGAAGAAGGTCGAATCGGCGGCGGAGGCGGCGCGCGCCGAACGCTCGCGCGGCAAGATGATGTGACGCTCGACATGAGCGGGCAGCCGTTCGCGCGGCTGCCTGGTTGTCCGCGTGATGTTTCACCGGTTGCCGACGCAACCGTCTCGTGAGGCTCAGGTCAGCAGGTCGACGATCATCGTGACCACCGACGCCGCCATCAGGCCCACCGCGAGCCAGCCGAATACCATCGACACCGTTCCGCTACCAGGCTGCCCGGCGGCCTCGCGCTGCCGCGCCAGCAGCATCACGAGCACGAGCATCGGCACCGCCGCGATGCCGTTGAGCACGGCGCTCCAGTACAGCGCCTTGATCGGGTCGATCGGGCCGATGCAGATCGCGATGCCGATGATGACGCACAGCGCCAGCACCGCGTAAAACGCGGGTGCGCGTCTCACCGGTTCGTTCAGCCCTTCGCGGAATCGCCACGCTTCCGCGCAGCCGTACGCGGCGCTGCCCGCGAACGCCGGAATCGCAAGCAGCCCGCAGCCGACGATGCCGAACGCGAACACGACGAACGCGGCTTCGCCGGCGATCGGCCGCAACGCCTCGGCAGCTTGCGCCGTGGTGCCGATATCGTGCCTGCCGTGCGCGAAGAACACGGCCGCACCGATCACCATGATGCAGAACGACACCGCATTGGTGACGATCATCCCGGCCCACGTGTCGAACGTGACGCGCCGTTCGGTCTCGCCACGGGCAGACGGCGTCGCGTGTTGTTGCTCGGTAGTGGTTTCCTCGACTTCGAGTGCCGCCTGCCACACGAACAGGTAGGGGCTCAGCGTCGTGCCGAGCACCGCGACGGCGGTCGTCGCATACGCATGCGTGAGCGCGATCTGCGGCAGCGCGAGCGCATGCAGCACGCCGCGCCAGTCGACATGAACGAAGCCGAGTTCGAGCACGTACGCGATCAGCCCGAGCGTCATCCATTTCAGCCAGCGCGCGTAGCGTTCGTACGACAGCGTGACCTGCAGCACGAGCGACGCGATCCCGTAGAGCGGTGCATACCAGTAGCTGCGGCCGCCGGCGACGAGCGCCGTCGCGTCGCCCATCGCCGCGAGGTCGGCGCCGACGTTCGCAATGTTGACGATCACGACCATCACGATCAGCGTCTTGGCGAGACGATCGGAGAAGTGCGTGCGAATGCCGGCGACCAGGCCTTCGCGGTTGCGGCGTCCGACGAAGGCCGCCGCGAGCTGCACGGCGACCATCATCGGCAGTGCGACGACGATCATCCACAGCATGTTGAAGCCGAACTGGCTGCCGGCCTGCGCGTAGACCGCGATGTTGCTCGGATCGGCGTCGGATGCGCCGGCGAGCAGGCCGGGGCCGAGGCGCTTGTACCAGGGTTTCGCCGTGGCGCCGGCGGTCGCGGCATTGGCCGCCGGCGGCGCCCCTTCGTCCGGCGCACTCATCCGGCGTTGCCGTGCGAATCGCGCCCGCCGCCGCGGCGTGTGTCGTGCGCGAGGTCCGACGCGGTACGCAGCGCGTCGACGAGTGTCCGGTACGCGTGCTCGCGCGAATCGGCGCCGCGCGTGCGCAGCACGTACGACGGGTGAAAGGTCGCGACGACGAGTTGCCCGCCGGCGGTCCGCACCGGTGCGCGCGTGCGCTCGAGCGTCGCGTCGTTGTCCTGCAGCACCGCGCGCAGCGCCGTGGCGCCGAGTGCGACGACCACGCGCGGGCGCACCGCATCGAGTTCGCGTTCGAGCCAGTAGCGGCACGCGGCCACTTCGCGTTGCGCGGGCGTCTTGTGCAGGCGCCGCTTGCCGCGCGGTTCCCATTTGAAGTGCTTGACCGCATTGGTCAGGTAGACGTGCGTGCGTTCGACCCCGGCTTCGTCGAGCGCGCGGTCGAGCAGGCGGCCGGCCGCGCCGACGAACGGCACGCCGGCGCGGTCTTCCTGGTCGCCCGGCTGCTCGCCGACCAGCATGATCGACGCGTCGCGCGGTCCCGCACCGGGCACCGGCTGCGTCGCGTGTTCCCACAGCGCGCAGCGGCGGCACGCGCCGAGCGTCGTCGGCGCGTCGTCGTCGTCGTCGTCGGTGGCGGCGGGCGGCGAGGCGGGAGCGGGCGGCGGTTTGTGGGTCATGAGACGCCCCATGTACAGGTCGGAGCGGCGGCATGACGTTGTTGCGCGGAACAACGTGGCGACCGGGCCGTCGCCCGCGCCGAGGCAAGCAAACCGAGCAAACCGGATGGCAGAAACTGCATCGCGCGCATGAAGCACTCCGTGTGGACGATGCGAACGACGCAGCAACCGGCATGCCGCATGCAGTCGGGAGGGGGCGCGGCTTGTGCGGCGACAGGTTTCCCGCGAGCGGGAAAGGAGAAACGCGATGCAACCCGACCCCGGCGACGATCCGGCCGCCGCCCGGCATCGCGCGTATTTTCCATCGCGATCGACGCGGCGCCGTTGCGCACATAAAGCGCATAGCGCACCTAGCGCACGCAATGCACTTCACCCCGCGCCGTCCCCGCTTGCAAAAAAGACGCCCCGCGCGAGCGGGGCGTGTAGAAAGCGGATGCGCCGGCGAACCGGCGCCGCATCGTCGTGCGATCAGTGACGGTCGCGCGCGCGCGGATCGTTCAGTTCCTCGGTCGGGTCGGTCAGCCCGAGTTCGTCGCCGGCGCTCCAGTACGGCGCGCTGCCGTAGAACTCGTGCAGCGGCTCGGCCCATTGCGGATCGGCCATCGCCGGCCAGTGGTCCTTGTCGAACCCCGGCGCGTTGCGGATGCGCTCGGACGACACCGACAGCAGGAAGCATTTGCGTTCGGTGTCGAGCGTGAGCGCGCTCCACGGAATGGCGTGCAGCTTGTCGCCGATGCCGAGGATGCCGCCGCTCGACAGCACCGCATAGGCGACGCGGCCCGAGCGCACGTCGAGCATGATGTCCTTGATCTTGCCGACATCGTCGCCGTCGGTCGTATAGACCTTGTCGCCTTCCAGCGTATCGGCCGCCATCACGTCGGGGCCGGGGCCGGCCGCCGTTGCGGCGCCCTTGCCGATGATGCGGGTCTGACCTTGATCGGAAGTCTGCATGGTTTCCTCCAGTCTGCGTGGGGCGCGACGGTGCCCGGGGCGGGCCCTGCGGGTCGCGCGGGTAGCGTGCGGCGCGAGGATCGCGCCGTCACGTCTGCTTCGGTTGCGACACGCCTTCCAGCGTGTTCGCGACGTCGTCGCGCTCCGGGCCGGCCGAGCGCGTCGCGATGTCCGCGAGCGACAGCATGCCGACCAGCCGCTTGTCGTGATCGACGACGGGCAGGCGGCGCAGCTGCGCGTCGGCCATGTAGTGCTGGATCTCGTCGAGCGAATCGTCGTCGAAGCACCATTCGATCGGGCCCGATGCGACCTCGTGGATCCGCGTTTCCGGCGGCTTGCCGGCCGAGATCGCGCGCACCGCGAGATCGCGGTCCGTCACCATCCCGATCAGCCGGTTGTTGTCGCACACGGGCAGCGCGCCGATGTCGTAGCGCTCCATCAGTTGCGCGGCATGACGGATCGAGTCGGTCGGCGCGATGCGCACGACGTCCTGCGACATGATTTCGTTGACGCGATGCATGACTTCCTCCTTACAGGTGGGTTCGGTGAATTCGTCGGCGGAGTCCGCAAGCCGCGTGCCTTCCTGCACGCGCGGGTCGCTCGGGTACGTCACGCGCCGTCGTCGCGTTCGCGCGGGCTCCGCCACGGCCCTTCGTCGTGCGTGCCGGGCGGCGTGTCCGGTTCGATCCGCGTGACGCCGCCGGTCGCCGGCGGGTCGCTGGCCGGAAACGTGTCCTCGAGCTGCTTGTCGATATGGCGTTCCGAATGGCGCGTGCGCGCGCGGTCCTGGTGCTTCAGCGGCGGCGTCGGGTCGGGATGCCGCTCGTGGGCCGGCGTGTCGCGGCCGGGCCGGGTCGAATCCTTCATCGCGTGGCTCCGTATCGGTGACGAGGAGCCGGGCTTGCCGCAACGGCCGTGCCCGGCTCGCGGACGCGGCACACGACTTGCCGTATCGACTGCGATGACGACGCGCAGCCCGACCGGTGCCTGCCGTGCGCATTTCGAGCGGAGGCACGATGACGATTCCGAAACGACGACCAGGCGTGCGTTATGAGATCAACGTATGCGGCGGCGGATTCGATTCGGTGAAGAGCCATTTCAACGAATGGAAACACGAACCGCTGATCTACCGGCCCGAGCGCCGGATGTTCGAAGGCAAGGCCGACGTGCGGCCGCTGGGCGACGAGACGTTCGGTTCGACCGAACCGGCGCGTTTCGCGCTGCAGCGCGCGTGCGAGCCGTCCGATTCGTATGCGCTGGCGGCATGCGTGAAGGACAACGGCCGCGAGCTGTGGCTCGTGATGGCCGCGTACGACGTATAACGAGGTGCTTGAAAGATTTGCAGCGAACGGTGTAGCGAAGGCACGACGCGTCGCATGGGGCCGCGCGTGTTCGCGCCGGCGCCCGCATGCGGGCGTCGCGACCGGACGGCATGCGCATTGCGGGACTTCCGTATCCAGTCACGACCGCCGCACACGATGCCGATCCGAACCCGCCCCGATGGAATGCCGATGAAACACGATCCCGCGCAATGGCTGCAGCGGCCCATCCCGCCGTTTCCCGACCTCGAGCCGGATCCCGACGACCCCGATCCCGGCGGTTTGCCGCCCGACCTGCCCGAACCGTACCGGCAACCGGCGGGCGACCCGCCCGGGACCGCGCCGCCCGAGCGCGAACCGCCGTCGCGGCAGCCTCCCGTGCATGCGCCGTCGGTCGGCGGGATAACGCGACTGCATGCGGAGGCACGGCGATGAGCGTCCGCGTGAAACCCGGCGTGCTGCGCGAGATCGCCGAGACGCTCGGCCGCCATTTCGAAACGCGCGCGATGCCGTTCCACATCGAGGAGCGCCCGGCCGGTGCATTGCATATCGGCTTTCGCGTCGACGGCCATCCGGCGTCGCTGTCGGTGTCGTTCGACGCCGACGCATTCGCCGCGCTCGAGCGGGCCGGCATCGACCGGCAGCGCGGCACGCTCGCGCGCGTCGCGGCCGAATTCGACACGATGATGGCGCGCCGCACGCCGACCGCCTATGCCGGCGATTTCCATTTCAACCGGCTCTGAGCCATCGATCCGACGGAGGTATTCGATGAACACGATCCAGACGATACGCGCGGGCGCCCTTGCGTTCGCCGCCGCGTGCGCGCTCGCTGCCTGCACGCAACCGACGAACGGCCCCTACGGGGCGCGCGGGGCGCCGCCCGCACCGCCGGATGGCCGCGGCGCGCAGTCGACCACGACGATGCCGGACGCGAATACGCGCTACGACACGCGTCCGTCGCCGGGCAACATGATGCCGCAGGGCGCGGCCGGCGGCGAACCGGCCGACGTGCCGCCGCCGGGGCCGAACGGTGCGCAGGGCGACCGGCCGTTGCCGGGCACGCCGCCGCCGATGCAGTACTGATCGGGCGTTTTCCGCGCATCACGCGCGGCAGGCAGGCGAGGGCGTTCGGGGCACATCCGGATGCCCTTCCGGACGAGCGAATTGCGTGCCCCAAACTTGCCGCAGGCTTGTAAAAAAGCGGCCCGGGCCAGCGACGAAGCGGGGTGCGAACCCGCGAGAACCGCGAGGCGACGCGCTTCGCCAGATTGGCACGAAAGCTGCGTAAGTCGTGTAGACGACCTACCGCGAACCGAACAATCAGGAGGCTTTCGATGCCCGTCTCGCTTGCGTTGCAGATGCGACAGCATCTGGCACTTACGCCGAGGCTTCAGCAGTCGCTGCGGCTGCTGCAGTTGTCCTCGCTCGAATTTCAACAGGAATTGCGGCAGGCGCTCGACATGAACCCGTTTCTCGAAGACGGCCCGGGCGACGAGGAAGCCGCCGACGGCGCGCCGGAGCAGCCGGCGGAAGCGGCCGCGCCCGAAGCGGCGCCCGAGCCCGAGGATGTCCGGCCGCCCGACGGCGAGGTGCCGCTGACGGCGGCACCCGCGCCGCGCGGCACGAACCGCCAGGGCGACGATGCAGACGGCCTGTCGCCGGGCGAATGGATCGCCGCCGAACCGTCGCTGCATCAGCAGCTGCACGACGCGCTCAGGCTGTATCCGTTGAACAGGCACGATCGCGAGGCCGCGCGCATCGTGATCGACGCGCTCGACGACGACGGTTATCTGCGCCAGGAGCTCGCCGAGCTGCGGGCCGCGGCCGATCCGGCGCTGCTGCTGTCGGAGCAGGATCTCGCGATCGCGCTGCGGCTCGTGCAGATGCTCGACCGCCCGGGCATCGCGGCGCGTTCGCTGTCCGAATGCCTGATGCTGCAGCTCGACGCGATTCCGGCCGGCACGCCGGCGCTCGCGGAAGCGAAGGCGATCGCGCACGAGCATCTCGAACGGCTCGCCCGCCGCGAGACGGCGGAGATCCAGCGGCGTCTCGGCTGCAACGCGCAGACGATGCACGCCGCCTGCGCGCTGGTGCGCGGGCTCGACCCGCGCCCCGGCAATCACTACGGCAGCACGCGCGGCGACTACGTGGTGCCCGACGTGATCGTGCGCCAGGTACGCGACGAATGGATCGTGACGATCAATCCGGCCGTGCTGCCGCGCGCGCGCCTGCACGAGCGCTACGCGACGCTGTTCGCGCAGTCGAGCGGCGAGCGCGATTCGCCGCTCGGCCAGCAGCTGCAGGAAGCGCGCTGGCTGATACGCAACGTGCAGAAGCGCTTCGACACCATCCAGCGCGTGGGCGAATGCATCGTCGAGCGGCAACGCGATTTCTTTCGTTACGGCGAGATCGCGATGAAGCCGCTCGTGCTGCGCGACATCGCGGAAGCGCTCGACCTGCATGAATCGACGGTGTCGCGCGCGACGGGCAACAAGTACATGGCCACGCCGCACGGCACGTTCGAGTTCAAGCATTTCTTCCCGCGCAAGCTCGAGGCGGCCGGCAAGGGCGTGTGCTCGGCGTCGGCGGCGAAGGTGCTGATCCGCGACATGATCGCGGCCGAGCGGCAAACCGAGCCGCTGTCCGACGTCGCGCTCACGGAGAACCTCGCGGGCCGCGGCATTCTTCTTGCGCGTCGTACGGTGACGAAGTATCGGCAGGCGATGAAGATTCCCGCGGCCGACCTGCGGCGTCGCGATGCCGCGTGACGTGACGGCTTGCCCGCCGAACCGATCTTCAACCGCGCGCGGCGCCGCCCGTCGTGTCGGCCCGCGCATCCATCCACGACAGGAGTGCAACCATGCCAGCAAAATCCCAGGCGCAGCAGCGTGCCGCAGGCGCGGCGCTGTCGGCCAAGCGCGGTGAAACGAAGATGAAGGATCTCAAACCGCCGGCGAAGTCGATGGCCGAGTCGATGAGCGAGAAAGAGCTCGAGAAAATGGCTGCCACGCCCGTGCGCGGCAAACCGAAACACAAGCACGATGCGTGACCGACGACGACGTTTGGTGACGACCGCTGTCATCCAGGAGGGTTCCATGCTTCGATACGCCATCATCTTCTTCATCATCGCGCTCGTCGCCGCCGTGTTCGGCTTCGGCGGCATCGCGGCCGGCGCGGCCGAGATCGCGAAGATCCTGTTCTACATCTTCGTCGTGATCTTCCTGGTCACGCTGCTGCTGGGCGTCGTGCGACGATGAGTGCCGCGCCCGACCGGTCGCAGCGCGTGGCCGAACTCGAACACGCGCTCGCGATCGGCTTTCCGTCGCAGTCGACCGTCGTCGTGCATGCGGACGACGCATCCGGCGGCCTGACGATCCAGGTGTCGTGGGTGCGTGTGCCGTCCGACGAGGACGCGCGCGAATGGCGTTGCGCGGTCGACCTGCGGTTCGATCCCGACGTCGTCGATCGCTATGCATTGCTCGACGCGGCCGACCGGCTGCGCGTGCGCACGCGGTTGTGCGACCGCGCGCGGCGCGCGGTGGACGAACGCAAGCCGCGCGTCGAGGATGCCGCGATCGAATGCAGCGTGACGCTCGACGTGACACGCGCCGAATTCGACGCGGCGCTGGCCGCGCCCTGATTTCACAGCCGGCATCGCGGGCGCGATCGCGCCCGTCGTACCGGTTTTCGCTGCCGTCCGCATGCCCGCGCCGCGGCGCGGCGGTTTGCGTGGCGGCTGCCCACCCGAATGCCACGAGGATCTTTCGATGACCCGTTCCACATCAGCCGGCAAGACCGCGCCCGCGCAGTCGACCGACAGCGCGAAGTCGCGCCAGCTCGACGAACACCGTTCGCGGCCCGACCACGAAGCGTTGCGCACCAACCAGGGCGTGCGGATCGCCGACAACCAGAACACGCTGCGCGGCGGTACGCGCGGCCCGTCGCTGCTCGAAGACTTCATCATGCGCGAGAAGATCACGCACTTCGATCACGAGCGCATTCCGGAGCGCGTGGTGCACGCGCGCGGCTCGGCCGCGCATGGCGTGTTCCGCGTCTACGAACCGATGGCCGACTTCACGAAGGCCGCGTTCCTGCAGGACCCGGCCGCCGAAACGCCGGTGTACGTGCGCTTCTCGACGGTGCAGGGCCCGCGCGGTTCGGCGGACACGGTGCGCGACGTACGCGGTTTCGCGGTGAAGTTCTATACGGAAGAGGGCAACTACGACCTCGTCGGCAACAACATGCCGGTGTTCTTCATCCAGGACGCGATCAAGTTTCCCGACTTCGTGCATGCGGTGAAGCCCGAGGCACCGAACGAGATGCCGACCGGCGCGTCCGCGCACGACACGTTCTGGGATTTCGTGTCGCTGGTGCCGGAGGCCACCCACATGGTGCTGTGGCTGATGTCGGACCGCGCGTTGCCCGCGAGCTTTCGCGCGATGGACGGCTTCGGCGTGCATACGTTCCGCTTCGTGAACGCGGACGGCGCCGAGCGCTTCGTGAAATTCCACTGGCGGCCCGTGAGCGGCGCGTATTCGCTGCTGTGGGACGAGGCGCAGCGGATTGCCGGCCACGATCCGGATTTCAACCGGCGTGACCTGTGGATGGCGATCGAGCGCGGCGACTACCCGGAGTTCGAGCTCGGCGTGCAGATGATCGATCCGGCCGATGCGGGCCAGTTCGACTTCGACCTGCTCGACCCGACCAAGCTCGTGCCGGAAGAGCGCGTGCCGGTGCGGCCGATCGGCCGGATGACGCTGAACCGCAATCCCGACAACTTCTTCGCGGAAACCGAGCAGGTCGCGTTTCACCCGGGCCATGTGGTGCCGGGCATCGATTTCACGAACGACCCGTTGTTGCAGGGGCGCCTGTTCTCGTACACCGATACGCAGCTGAGCCGGCTCGGCGGCCCGAACTTCCACGAGATCCCGATCAACCGGCCGGTGTGCCCGTTCGCGAACAACCAGCGCGATGCGATGCACCGGCAGACGATCAACGTCGGGCAGGCGTCCTACGAACCGAATTCGACGAGCGGCGGCTGGCCGCGCGAGACCCCGCCGGCGCCGTCGGGCGGCGGCTTCGAGACCGTGCACGAGCCGCTCGAAGGCGAGAAGGTACGCGTGCGAAGCGAATCGTTCGCCGATCATTTCTCGCAGGCCGCGCTGTTCTACCAGAGCATGACGGAGATCGAGCAACGGCATATCCGCGACGCGTACTGCTTCGAGCTGGGCAAGGTGACGCAGCCGCGGATTCGTGAGCGGGTGGTCAACGACATCATCGCGCGCTTCGACGCGGGGCTGGCCGCGCAGGTCGCCGAACGGCTCGGGCTGCCCGCACCGCACGCGGGCGCGACGCCTGCCGTCGCGCAGCGCTCGCCCGCGCTGAGCCTGATCGGCCGCTCGAAGCCCGGCATCCGCTCGCGCAAGATTGCGCTGATCGCGACGCCGGGTGCGAGCCAGGCGCTCGTCGAGCAGGTGCGCGACGCGCTGCAGGCCGCGCATGCGGTGCCGACGATCGTCGCGCCGACGCTCGCGCCGATCGGCAGCATCGTGCCGCAGGCGACGCTGGCCGGCATGCCGTCGGTGATGTTCGACGCGGTGTTCGTGTGCGGCGGCGACGGCGATGGCCGCGACCTCGCGCACAGCGCCGACGCGCGGCATTTCGTGCGCGAGGCGTTCAAGCACCTGAAGCCGATCGCGGCCGTCGGGTCGGGTCGGCAACTGCTGAGCGCCGCGCATCTGCCGGACCCGGCCGAAGGCGTGTGCGTCGGGCAGGCCGTCGATCTCGACGCGATCCTGAATACGCTGTCCGACCACCTCGGCCGCCATCGCGTGTGGGCGCGCGAGCAGCAGGCCGCCGAGTTGCCGGCCTAGCGCCGCGCGATCATGGACATCGTCGTCGCGCTGTTCGGACAGGGCCGGATGCTCGGCCCCGGGCAGATGGCGCTGCGCGCGATCGTCGTGTCCCTGGTCGCGCTCGTGCTGATCCGCATCGCGGGGCGGCGCGCGTTCGGCCAGCGTTCGCCGTTCGACTACGTGGTCGGGATCCTGCTCGGCGCGATCCTGAGCCGCGCGGTGGTCGGTGCGTCGCCGTTCGTGGCGACCGTCGCGGCGTCGTTCGCGATCGCGCTGCTGCATCGCGCGATCGGCTGGGCCTGCGTGCGCTCGCGCCGGCTCGAGCGGCTGCTGGTGGGCGTCGAGCGCGAGGTGTATCGCAACGGCCGCTTCGACGACGCGCAGATGCGCGCCGCGCTGCTCACGCCGACCGACATCCGCGAAAGCGTGCGGCAGGCGCTCGGTGCGACCGACCTGTCCGACGTCGACGCGGCGATCCTGGAGCGCAACGGCCACGTCAGCATCGTGCGGCGCAGCCGCTGCCGCAGGCCGTGACGTTCGCCGGACCACACACGCCGCAAGGAGGACCTCGATGGCACGGATGATCTGGAAAGGCGCGATCAGCTTCGGGCTCGTTCATGTGCCCGTGCAGCTGTTCCCGGCCACGCGTACCGTGAAGCCGTCGTTCCGCCTGCTCGACAGGCGCTCGATGGACCCGGTCGGCTACCGGCAGATCAACAAGCGCACCGGCAGGGAAGTCACGCGCGAGGACATCGTGCGCGGCTACGAGTACGAGAAGGAACGTTATGTCGTGCTGACCGACGACGAGATCCGCGCGGCGAACCCCGAATCGACGCAGACGGTCGACATCGTCACGTTCGTCGACGAAGGCGCGGTGTCGTTCCTGTATCTCGACACGCCGTATTACCTCGTGCCGGACCGCAAGGGCGAAAAGGTCTACGCGCTGCTGCGCGATGCGCTGAAGGACAGCGGCAAGATCGGCATCGCGCATGTCGTGATGCGCGACCGTCAGCATCTCGGCGCGCTGATCCCGGTCGGGCCGCTGCTCGCGCTCGACACGCTGCGCTGGCAGGAGGAGCTGCGCCCGCTCGACGAACTGTCGGTGCCGGCCGGCGACGCGAAGCGCGCGGGCGTCAGTGCGCGCGAACTCGCGATGGCGAAGAAGCTGATCGACGACATGTCGGGTTCGTGGACGCCGGACGAGTATCACGACACGTTTCGCGACGACATCCTCGACCTGGTCGAACGCAAGGTGCGCGCGGGCCGGATCGAGGAGATCGAGGACCGGCCCGCGCAGACGGGGCGCGCGGCGTCCAACGTGGTCGACCTGACCGAATTGCTGAAACGCAGCCTGAAGGGCGGCAGTGCGCGGGCAGCCGATGCGGGCGAGGAAGCGGGCGACGAGGCGGATGCCGGGGCGCCGGCATCTTCGCGTGCCGCCGGCGCGCGGCGCAAACCGGCTGCGAAAGCACCGGCGAAAGGGGGCGCGAGGGGGGCTGCGAAGGCTGCCGCAAAGGGGGCCGAGAA
>NZ_LDUL01000093.1:0-14184 GCF_001043615.1 Burkholderia sp. LK4 | reverse complement strand
CGCCGCCCCGACCCACTGCATCGGCACCTGCGCGATCACGTCGCTGTCGATACCCGGCCGCGACAGCAGCGCAGCCGACACCGGATCGCCCCACACCAGCGCAAGATCGAGCTGGTTCGCGTCGAGCCGGTCGAGCAGGTCGGCATTGCGCGCCACGCGCGCCTCGATCCTCACCTTCGGATGCGCGCGCGCAAACCGCCCGAGCACGTCGGGCAAAATCGCCTCGCCGAAATCCTCCTGCAACCCGACGCGCACCCAGCCGTCGAGATTGACGCCGCGCACGGCCGCGGCCGCCTCGTCGTTCAGCTCGATCATCCGCCGCGCATAACGCAGCATCGCGTCGCCGGCATCGGTCAGCGCAAGCCCGCGCCCGGATTTCACGAACAACGGCGTGCCGGCCTGCTCCTCGAGCTTGCGGATCTGCGCGCTCACCGCCGACGACGAGCGCGCGACGCGGTCGGCCGCCTTCGCGAAACTGCCGAGATCCACGCCCGCGACGAGGCTGCGCAGCGCCGCCACGTCGAAGTTGGGCCGGGTCAGCGCGGCATCGGCCAGCGCGAGCGACTCGCCGCCGCCGCGTGGAATGTCTTGTCCGGGCATTTCAACCATCCTGTTTTATCGAACGATTCATCAAGAACTTTCCGATTTTCAGGATGAATGTAGGTCGCCAGACTGTGGATGTCAATTTCCAACCGGGCCCGCCGCCATGGATACCACCTGCATCGCCTCCCCCTCCTCGCCCGCCCGCGATGTGCGCGGCCCGGCCCATCGCTGGCGCGTGCTGGCCGCCGGCGTGGCCGCGAACATGAGCTTTTCGGCCGCCGCGGCCGGCATCCCGACCACCGCCGTGTGGATGCGCTCGGCCTACCACCTCGACAACGGCGCACTCGGCCTCGTGCTCGGCGCGCTCGGCTTCGGCGTCGCGCTGTCCGAGCTGCCGTGGGGGATCGCCGCCGACCGTTTCGGCGATCGCCGCGTGCTGCTGACCGGGCTCGTCGCGACGGCCGCGATGCTCGCGCTGATGGTGTGCACGATCGTCCCGAGCGCGCACGCGGTGCCACCGCTGGCGCGCGTCGTCGTGGCGATGTGCTGCGTCGGCCTGCTCGGCGGCAGCGTGAACGGATCGAGCGGACGCGCGGTGATGCGCTGGTTCGGCGAACGCGAACGCGGGCTCGCGATGAGCATCCGCCAGACGGCCGTGCCGCTCGGCGGCGGCGTCGGCGCGGCGCTGCTGCCGTCGCTCGCGTCGCACCTGGGCTTCGCGGCGGTATTCGGTGCGCTGATGCTGCTGTGCGCCGGGTCGGCCGTGCTGACCTGGCGCTGGCTGCACGAACCGCCCGCCGAACCGGCTGTCGCACACGGCGCCGCGCATCGACCGGCCGCTCGGCCGCAGTCCGCGCAGTCCGCGCAGTCCGCGCAGTCCGCGCAGTCCGCGCAACCCGCGCGGCTCGCGCACGGCCCGCTCGCGAACGCCCGCGTGTGGCGCATCGTGCTCGGCATCGGCCTGCTGTGCGCGCCGCAGTTCGCGGTGCTCACGTTCGCGACGGTGTTCCTGCACGACTTCGGCCGGCTCGGCCTCGCCGGCATCAGCGCGGCGATGGTCGTGTTGCAGCTCGGCGCGATGGTGATGCGCGTCTGGAGCGGCCGCCATACCGACCGGCACGGCAACCGGCGCGCGTACCTGCGCGGCTCGGTGCTCGTCGCGGCCGGCTCGTTCACGCTGCTTGCCGCCGCGACGGCCGGCAGCCCGCACGTGCCGCTCGCCGCGATCGTCGCGATTCTGGTGTTCGCGGGCGTGTGCGTATCGGCGTGGCATGGCGTCGCGTACACGGAGCTCGCGACGCTCGCAGGTGCGAACCACGCGGGCACCGCGCTCGGGATGGCGAACACGGTCGTCTACCTCGGGCTGTTCGCGACGCCGCTCGCGATCCCGCCGCTGCTCGCCGTCAGCTCGTGGAGCGTGGTCTGGCTCGCGGCCGCGCTGGTTGCCGGCGCGACCTATCCGCTGTTCGCCACGCGCTAGGGGCCGCGCGCGGCACGCGGGCGCCGCGGCCCCCGCCACGGCGCCCGCACCTCGGTCAGGCCGCTTCGCGCGCCAGCGCGCGGCGCACGGCCGGCCGGTCGGCCTCGCGCTGCGCGTGCGCGGTCCATGCGGGATGCCGCGCCATGTCGAGCCCGATCGCGACACCCCAGCGATACAGCACGAACAGGAACGGATCGACGATCGAATGCGCGCCCGGCTCGGCCCACGTGCGGCCGTCGGCGAGCGCGGCTTCGATCGTCTCGTTCGCGGCCTCGATCACGCCGCGCCCGTGCGTCCTGACTGCCCCGTGCAGCGTGGGATCGCCGATGAAGCGGCCCGGCCGCCACAGCGCACCGTAGCCGACGCCATGCACCCAGCCGACCAACCAGGCGAGCCATTCGTGGCATCTCGCCTCGCGCAGCGGATCGCCGGGCGGCAGCAGTTGCGCGTCCGGATAACGGCGCGCGAGATACGTGAGGATCGCGGGCGTTTCGGTCAGCACGCTCGGCTCGCCCGGAATCTCGAGCACGGGCACGCGTGCCTTCGCGTTGATCGCGAGATAACGCGCTTCGAGGTTCTGCTGCTTCTGCACGGAGACGATCTCGACGTCGAAGGGCGCGCCGGTTTCCTCCAGCGCGATATGAGCGGCGAGCGAGCAGGCGCCCGGCGAAAGATAGAGACGATATGCGTTCATGGTGGCGTGGCCCGACGGGACTGTGGAAGACGGAACCGAGTGTAGGAACGCGTGCATGCCCGCCGCAAACGATGAATTGTCGTGCTCGGGCATTAGTGCTACTAATACCCGCATGAAACGCATCCACCTTCCTCCGCTGCAGACACTGCGCGCGTTCGAGACCGCCGTGCGGCTGCAGAGCTTCACGCGCGCGGCCGACGCGCTCGCGCTCACGCAAGGCGCCGTCAGCCAGCACATCCGCGCGCTCGAGGCGCAGCTCGGCTACCCGCTCTTCACGCGCGAGCGCAACGGCGCGACACCGACGCACGCCGCGCACGCGCTCGCGCTGCAGGTGCGCCAGGGCCTCAGCGTGCTCGAGCGCGCGTTCGAGCCGGCCCTCGCCGCGCGCAGCCGCCCGCGCACCTGCGACGTCACGCTGAACGTCAGCGTGCTGCCGAGCGTCGCCGAACGCTGGCTCGCGCCGCGCCTGCCGCGCTTCTCGGCCGCGCATCCGCACATCGCGATCGCGCTGCACCCGGACGTGGCGCTCGCGCCGCTGCGCAAGCGCGACCGCATCGACGTCGCGCTGCGCTACGGGCCCGGCACGTGGCCGGGCGTAGTCGCCGAGAAGCTGATGAACGAGACGATCTTCCCGGTCGCGAGCCCCGCGTACCGCAATCGCGACGGCGTCGCACCGCGCGCGCCGGCCGATCTCGTGCGCGCCACGCTGCTGCGCCATCCCGCGCAGCCGTGGGAACCGTGGCTTCAGGCCGCGCGGCTCGACCTCACCGAATCCGCGCGCGCGCCGCGTTTCACCGATGCGAACGCGCTGATCGACGCAACGTTGAAAGGGCGCGGCGTCGCCCTCGCGCGCCGCTCGCTGATCGAGCCCGAACTCGCGGACGGCACGCTCGTGCGCGTATCGTCGGTACGCGTGACCGACGTGTATGCGCACTACGTCGTGTGGCGCCCCGGCCATCCGCACGAATCGGCGATCCGAACCTGGCTCGACTGGCTGCGCAGCGAGGTGCGGCGCCGCACGCCGCGGCGCTGACGCAACGCGACCGGTTGCTCGCGTTCATCGTCGACGGTCAGGCTGGCTTGGACGCGCTCATCCATCGCATCGCGCGCCCGGGTAAAAGTGCCCGGCTCGCAACGTCCACCGGGAGATATTGCGCGCCCGCCACGCCATGCAAGCGGATGGTCAGGATATCGAAAGCATTCCGCGATCACGCGCCGGTCGCAAACGATTCACCGAAACGTCGCATCGCACCGGCATACTCGAAAACGTTTCCCGATCAGCCTGCCAGGAGAGAAGTCATGCGTCGCGTTTCCGCCGTCGTCGTTTTTTGTGCCGCCGCTTTCGTCGCCGCCTGCAGCGACGACGCGCCGCACGACGCACACACGACCGACGCGTCCCAACAGGCCGGCGCATCGGCCGGCTCCGCCAGCGCATTCAACCACGATGCAACCGCGAACGCCGCCGCGTCCGATGCCGCGCCGCTCGCGCCGCCCGTCGTGCACTACCCGCCCGATGACGACGACGACGCGAAACCCGCGGCGAATGCGGCCGCGTCGAGTGCCGCCGCGTCGTCGCCGGGCTGATCCCGCCGCTTCCGTCCCCCGACCGCAGAACCGAGGTGAAATAACATGACGTCATCGAGCCGCCGCCGTTTCCTGCATACCGTCGCACAATCCGCGGGCGCCGCCGTCGCGCTCAACGCCTTCCCCGAATCGATCCGACGCGCGCTTGCGATTCCCGCCGCGCACGGCACCGGCACGATCCGCGATGTCGAGCACATCGTCGTGTTCATGCAGGAAAACCGCTCGTTCGATCATTATTTCGGACACCTGCGCGGTGTGCGCGGCTACAACGACCGCTTCCCGATCCCGCTGCCGAACGGCAAGCCGGTGTGGTACCAGCCGTCGAAGGCCGACCCGGGCAAGCCGGTGCTGCCGTTCCGGCTGAACACGCTGACGACGAGCGCGCAGTGCGTCGGCGATCTCGACCACTCGTGGTACAAGACGCACGCGGCGATCGACGGCGGCCGGTACGACCAGTGGCCCGCGAACAAGACCGACATGACGATGGGCTATCACGTGCGCGAGGACATCCCGTTCCATTACGCGCTCGCCGATGCATTCACCGTGTGCGACAACTATTTCTGCTCGCTTCCGGGGCCGACGCACCCGAACCGCGCATACCTGATGACGGGCACCGTCGACCCGACCGGCAAGTTCGGCGGCCCGCTGCTCGACAACAGCGACTATGTCGACGGCGACGGGCCGCCCGCCTACCAGCTGCTGTCGTGGACGACCTTTCCCGAACGCCTGGAAGCGCGCGGCGTGTCGTGGCAGATCTACCAGCAGGGCACGACGGGCAACGACCCGTACAACGGCAACTACGGCACGAACGTGCTGCAGAACTTCGCGAACTTCATCAACGCGAAGCCCGGTTCGTCGCTGTACCAGCGCGCGCAGACGGTGCGCACGCTCGACGACCTGAAGAACGACGTGATCAACGACCGGCTGCCGCAGGTGTCGTGGCTGTGCCCGCCGGCGGCATTCTCCGAGCATCCGAAATACACGCCCGCGTACGGCGCGAACTACACGTCGCAGATTCTCGACGCGCTCACGTCGAACCCGGACGTATGGCGCAAGACGGTGCTGTTCATCATGTACGACGAGAACGACGGCTTCTTCGACCACATCGTGCCGCCTCAGCCGCCGACGTCGGCCGCGCAAGGCGCGTCGACCGTGACGACCGACGGCGAGCTGCACACGGTCGTGAACCCCGGCCGCGGCGGCAGCTACACGGCCGACGGCCTGCCGTACGGCCTCGGGCCGCGCGTGCCGATGACGGTCGTGTCGCCGTGGACGAAGGGCGGCTTCGTGTGCTCGCAGGTGTTCGACCACACGTCGGTGATCCGCTTCATCGGCGAGCGTTTCGGCGTCGACGAACCGAACATCACGCCGTGGCGCCGCACGGTCTGCGGCGACCTCACCGCCGCATTCGATTTCCGCTCGTCCGACGCGTCGTTTCCGCCGCTGCCCGACACGAGCCAGTACCGCTCGATCGCCGACCAGCAGTGCACGTCGCAGCCCGCGCCGACCGTGCCCGCGACGCCGTCGCCGGTCGACCCGCAGGAGCCCGGCGTGCGGCCGGCGCGTGCGCTGCCGTACGAGCTGCACGTGAACGCCAGCGTTGACGGCGGGACGCGGCTGCGCATCGAATTCGCGAACCGCGGCAATCAGGGCGCGCACTTCCACGTGTACGCGACGAACCGCACCGACGGCCCGTGGCGCTACACCGTCGGCGCACGCCGCGTGCTGCATGCGGACTTCGACCTGACGACGACGAACGGTGCGTACACGTTCTCGGTGTACGGGCCGAACGGCTTCGTGCGTGTGTTCTCGGGCAACGTGTCGACCACGGCCACCCATCGCAATCCGGCGCAGCCGGAAGTGAAGGCCGGCTACGACGTCGCGAACGGGAACCTGTACCTGAAGCTGCGCAACCCCGGCGGGGCACACGTCACGCTGACGCTGACCGACAACGCGTACGGCGCGCCGTCGCGGCAGGTGACGCTGCATGGCGGTGACGAACGCGTCGAGCAGTGGTCGCTCGCGGCGAGCCACCAATGGTATGACGTGACGGTGAGCGACGGCGCGGCCGGCACGTTCTCGCGCCGTTTCGCGGGCCACGTCGAAAACGGCCGGCCGAGCTATTCGGATCCGGCGGCGGTGCGGCCCGTGTCCGCGGCATAAGCGCGACGGCACGGCGTGGCGCGGCACCCGCCGCGCCGCACGGGTCGCCCGCCCGGCCCGGCGGAATCAGATCGCGTGCGCGAGCGCGCGATCGACGAGCGCGGCCTCGAAGCCGTCGTCCGCGTCGCGAAAGCGCAGCGGCGCCGCGCAGTGGACGAGCGTGTCGATGAAGTACTTCGCGCGCGGCCACGGCCCGAAGCCGGCCGCGGTGTTGATGTGCCCGGCGTCGCCGAGGTTCACGAACGCGCTGCCCAGGTGCTGCGCAAGCGTGCGCGCATCGGCAAGCGGCATCCACGGATCGGTCTCGCTGCCGATCACGATCGACGGCACGGCGAGCCGGCGCGCGTCGAACGGCCCGGCAAACGTGAATTTCTTCGGACTAGCGGGCGCGACGAGCAACACGCCCGCGACATCGCCCGTACGCGGCCACTGCGCGAGCGCATGCGCGGTCGCGAGGCAGCCGAAGCTGTGCGCGGCCAGCACGAACGGGCCGCGTTCGCGGTCGAGCAAGGTGCGCACCGATTGCGCCCAGCGCGCGAGATCGGGCGCGTCCCAGTCGTCCTGCTCGACGCGCAGCGAGCGCGGGAACTGCCGTTCGAGCCAGGTCTGCCAGTGAGCGCCTTCGCTGCCGTGCAGGCCCGGAACGGTAACGAGGCGCGGCGGCCACGCCGATTTGCTGCATGCGCGCATGATTGCCCTCGCTTGCTTGAAGACGGGATTCGATTGTGGCGCGGCGCGCCCGGCGGCCGAACCAATATTTTGTGATTTGCTTTTGCGCGGGGCGGCCACCCGCGGGGCGGCCATCCGCGAGTCGCCCGCGCCGATCGCCCGCCCCGCGCACCGGCGCGCGATGTGCCGCGAAACCGTAGAATGTGGGCTCCCCGTCAGCTTCACACGAAACCGGGGCCGGGCGCCGATGCGCGCCGGGCGCCCGGTCGTCAGGAGACGCCCGATGTCCGCTACGCCCGCCGGCGCGCCGCGCCCGGCTCCGCTCGCCATTCCCGTGACGCGCCTCGCCGGCGCGCGCGCAGTCGTCCAATGAAGATCCTGTTCCATTCCCCGCACCAGGAAGCAGGCGCGTGGCGCGACGAGATCGCGCATGCGTTGCCGGAAGCCGAACTGCGCGCGTGGCAGCCGGGCGACACGGCCGCCGCCGATTACGCGCTCGTCTGGCGCGCGCCGCGCGAATTCTTCACCCCGCGCGACGGCCTGCGCGCGATCTTCAACCTCGGCGCCGGCGTCGACGCGCTGCTCGCGCTCGACCGCGCGCAACCGGGCACGCTGCCGCCGCACGTGCCGCTCGTGCGGCTGGAAGATTCGGGCATGGCGCAGCAGATGGTCGAATACGTGACGCACGCGGTGCTGCGCTATCTGCGCCGCTTCGACGAATACGACGCGCAGCAGCGCGAGCGCCGCTGGCAGCCGCTCGAGCCGCATGCGCGCGCGAGCTTCACCGTCGCCGTGCTCGGCCTCGGCGTGCTCGGTGCGCAAGTCGCGCTCGCGCTCGCCGCGCTCGGCCTGCCCGTGCGCGGCTACAGCCGCAGCGCGAAGCAGCTCGCCGGCGTCACGACCTTCGCCGGCGACGGTGCGTTCGACGCGTGCATCGACGGCGCGAAGGTGCTCGTCAACCTGCTGCCGAGCACGCCCGACACCGACGGCATCCTGTCGTCCCGCACATTCGCGCGGCTCGCGCCCGGTGCGTATGTCGTCAACGTCGCGCGCGGCGCGCATCTCGTCGAGGCCGACCTGCTCGACGCGCTCGCGAGCGGCCGGATCGCCGCCGCGACGCTCGACGTGTTCCACCAGGAGCCGCTGCCCGACGATCACCCGTTCTGGCGCGCGCCGCGCATCACGATCACGCCGCACCGCTCGGCCGAGACGCTGCGCGCGGAGGCCGTCGAGCAGATCGCCGGCAAGATCCGCGCGCTCGAGCGCGGTGAGCGCATCGGCGGCATCGTCGACTACATGCGCGGCTACTGAACCTGCAAGCAAACCTGGAGACAACCATGACGTTCCCCACCGCCGTCAAGATCGTCGAAGTCGGCCCGCGCGACGGGCTGCAGAACGAGAAGACCTTCGTGCCGACCGACGTGAAGATCGCGCTCGTCGACCGGCTGTCGCGCGCCGGCTTCCGCAACGTCGAGGCCGCGTCGTTCGTGTCGCCGAAATGGGTGCCGCAGATGGCCGACGGCGCCGACGTGATGGCCGGCATCGAGCGCCGCCCGGGCACCGTGTACTCGGTGCTCACGCCGAACCTGAAGGGCTTCGAGAATGCGCTCGCCGCACGCGCCGACGAAGTCGTGATCTTCGGCGCGGCCAGCGAGGCGTTCTCGCAGCGAAACATCAACTGCAGCATCGCCGAGAGCATCGCGCGCTTCGAGCCCGTCGCGAAGGCCGCGAAGGATGCGGGCGTGCGGCTGCGCGGCAGCGTGTCGTGCACGCTCGGCTGCCCGTACCAGGGCGAAGTGCCGGTCGCATCGGTCGTCGACGTCGTCGAGCGTTTCGCGGCGCTCGGCTGCGACGAGATCGACATCGCCGACACGATCGGCGTCGGCACGCCGAAGCGCACGCGCGAAGTGCTGTCGGCCGTCACGCGCGTGTTCCCGCGCGAACGCCTGTCGGGCCACTTCCATGACACCTACGGCCAGGCACTCGCGAACATCTACGCGGCGCTGTTCGAAGGGATCGAGATCTTCCACGCGTCGGTCGCGGGCCTCGGCGGCTGCCCGTACGCGAAGGGCGCGACCGGCAACGTCGCGACCGAGGACGTGCTGTACCTGATGCAGGGCCTCGGCATCGACACCGGCATCGATCTCGCGCAGGTCGTCGCTGCCGGCGACTTCATCTCGAACGCGATCGGCCGCGCGAACGTGTCGCGCGCCGGGCGTGCACTGCTCGCCAAGGCGCAGAGCGCGGCCGACGCCGCGAACTGCGTATGACCCCGGTATTCGATGGATTCCTCAACATGACGACACCCGCTTCATTCGATTCCCTCCCCGATTCCGCGCGACGCGTCGCGCTGCTGCTGCGCGAGCGCGGCCATGCGAAAGGCATCGTGATGCTCGCCGAAACCGGCAAGACGTCGGCCGAAGCCGCGGCCGGGCTCGGCTGCTCGGTCGCGCAGATCGCGAAGTCGATCCTGTTTCGCCGCCAGTCGGACGGCGCGCCGGTGCTCGTGGTCGCGAGCGGCGTCAATCGTGTCGACGAGAAGAAGGTCGCCGCGCAGGTCGGCGCGGTCGGCCGCGCGGACGCGAAGTTCGTGCGCGACAACACCGGCTACGCGATCGGCGGCGTCTGCCCGATCGGCCATCTCGTCGAACCCGTCACGCTGATCGACGCCGACCTGCTCGAGCTCGACAGCCTGTGGGCGGCCGCCGGCCATCCGCACGCGGTGTTCAACCTGTCGCCGAACGAACTGGTGTCGCTGACGGGCGCACCGGTCGCGGACGTCGCATTGCGGGAATCCGCATGAGCGACGTCGTGGTACCGGTCGGCACGGTGGCCTCGCCGTGCACCGACGTATGCCGGATCGATCCGCGCACCGACTGGTGCGCGGGTTGCCTGCGTACGCGCGACGAGATCAAGGGATGGCGTACGTCGGATGACGACGCGAGGCGCGTGCTGCTTGCGCGGCTCGATGCGCGGCGGCGCCTGATTGCGAGGAGCGGCGCATAAAAAAAAGCCGTTCAGCCTGACGGGCGAACGGCATCGAGATCGGAATCCTGTGAACGTGATCAACGTCACAGCCCGCATCATACGAGCGACGCGCACCGCTCGCATCGGGTGTTTCCCTACAACTTCTTACAGCGTCTTCCACGCGTGCGCGCGCCCCGCTTTTGCTCGCCATGAGCACGCCATCCGCGTGCAATACCCGTTCCCGAAAACCGCATTCGACGCGCCGCCGTGACGCCCGCCGCGACGCCGAATCGTACGACCGTTTCAGTTGCCGACTGCCGCGCGACGCGCGGGCACGATGCGCCAGCCGAGATTCACGCCGGCCGCCGCGAGCAGGATCAGCAGCGCGCCGAGCACCTGCGTCCACGCGAGCGTCTGCCCGAACGCGAAGTGATCGACGACGATCGCGACGACCGGATAGACGAACGACAGCGCGCCGGTCATCGCGGTCGGCAGCTTCTGGATCGCGCCGTACAGCAGCACGTACATCAGGCCCGTGTTGACGACGCCGAGCACGATCAGGTCGAGCCACTGCCCGGCCGTCGCGGGCAGCGTGCCGAAGTGCGCGAACGGCGCGAGCAGCACGATGCCGATACCGGCCTGCAGCAACGCGAGCAGGTGCGGCGGCGTCCCCTTCAGGTGCTTCGTGACGATCGACGAGATCGCATACAGGAAGGCCGCGCCGAGCGACAGCGCGACGCCCTCCAGATATTCGCCCGGCACCGCGAGCACGGCCGGCTCGACGCGCACCACGGCGACGAGCCCCACGAACGCGAGCGCGAACCACGCGAGCGTCGACGCGGTGATCCGCTCGCGGAACACGATCGCGCCGAGCGCGACGAGCATGAACGGCTGCGTGTTGTAGACGGCGGTCGCCATCGAGATCGATGCGCGCGAATAGGCGGCGAACAGCAGCAGCCAGTTCGCGACAATCGCGATGCTGCCGAGCGTCGCGAGCGCGAGCATCCGCGGCGAGAACAGCGCGCGGCGCAGGAAGCCGAATGCCGCGCAGACGATCGCGAGCGTCGCGGCGCCGAACAGGCAGCGGAAGAACACGACGTTCGTCAGCGGCTGCTGCGACGACATCACGAGCCAGCCGATCGTGCCGGACATCAGCATCGCGACGACCATCTCGGCGGCACCGCGGCGAATTTCATTCGAGGCCATCATGAACTCCATTGAAAGAGAGTGGATGACCTCGATTCTAGAAACTTGCTTTCGCCGCAACCACGGCTAAACTGAAGCGAATCAGCCGATTGACCTTCGAAAGCAAAGCGATCATGCCGAAACGCCTTTCCCCGCCCGCCGTCGCGTCGCTCGACGCGACCGACCGCGCGATCCTCGCGGCGCTGGCCGACGACGCGCGTATCGCAACCAGTGAACTCGCCCGGCAGATCGGGCTGTCGGCCCCCGCGACCGCCGATCGTGTGCGGCGGCTCGAGGCGCAAGGCGTGATCGCCGCGTTCACCGTCGAGCTCGACCCGCGCGCGCTCGGCTACACGCTGCAGGCGATCGTCCGCGTGAAGCCGCTGCCCGGCCAGTTGCATCTCGTCGAAGAGATGCTGCGCCGGATTCCCGAATTCGTGGAGTGCGACAAGGTCACCGGCGACGACTGCTTCATCTGCCGGCTCTACCTGCGCACGATCGCGCACCTCGACGACATCCTGTCGAAAGTGACGGAGCGCGCAGAGACCAGCACCGCGATCGTGAAATCGACGCCGGTGCCGCGCCGGCTGCCGCCGCTCGTCGAGGACGACGGCGCGCACCGCTGAGCACCGGCACGTGCCGCCCGCGTGTCGTCAGGCAGCCGCGTCGCGCGCCTCGAAGAACGCGAGCAGTTCGTCGATCAGCGCGACGGGCGCCTCTTCCGGAATGTAGTGCCCGCAGTCGAGCGCGCGGCCGCTGACGTCGCGCGCGACGCGGCGCCATTCGTCGAGCGGATCGAAGCAGCGGCCGACGATCCCGTGCTCGCCCCACAGCACGCGCAGCGGGCACGCGACCTTGTTGCCGCGCTCGAGATCCGCACGGTCGTGCTCGAGGTCGATCGTCGCGGACGCACGGTAGTCCTCGCACATCGCATGCACGGCGCCCGGCTGCGCGAGCGCGGCCCGGTACGCGGCGAGCGCCTCGGGCGCGAACGGCGCGAGTCCGGCGGACCGGTTGCCCATCACGCGCTCGATGTAGGCATCGGTATGCGCGCCGACCAGCGTCTCGGGCAGCGGCTCCGGCTGAATCAGGAAGAACCAGTGGAAATACGCGGTCGCGAACGCGCGATCGGTTTTCTCGTACATCGCGAGCGTCGGCGCGATGTCGAGCAGCATCATCCGCTCGACGGCGTCCGCATGATCGAGCGCGAGCCGGTGCGCGACCCGCGCGCCGCGATCGTGCGCGCACACATGGAATTGCTCGAAGCCGAAATGCCGCATCACGGCGACCTGGTCGGCCGCCATCGCACGTTTCGAATACGGCGCGTGCTGCGCGTCGCTCGGCGGCTTGCCCGACGCGCCGTAACCGCGCAGGTCGGTGGCGATCACCGTGAAATGATTCGCGAGCGTCGCGGCAACGCGATGCCAGATCATGTGGGTTTGCGGATGTCCGTGCAGCAACAGGAGCGGCGGACCCGCGCCTCCTTTGACACCGAAAATGTCGGTGTCCTGCACCGTCACGCGAAACGGTGCAAACGCCTCAAACGACATGGTTTGTTTCTCGTTGGTTTGTTATGGCGGTTATTTTAGGAGCGCCGGCGCGTCTTCACAGCGCGGTAAACACCAGAATCCCTAGAAAGAGAACACTCCCTCGATTGCCGCCACACCGCGCGATTTGTTAAGCTCGCGTAGAATCGCACGATCGTTCGTATTAATAAGGACGACCTCGTTTTTACAGCTTCGTTTTTACAGCGTCGTTCCGCAGCTACACTCGAACGACCGTTCGACCGCAAAGCATGGCGGCGGCGCGACCGCGCGGCCGCCCCTGGAGACTGGAGACATCACATGGCATTGCCCACCGTCCTGCAGAACCTGACGCTGCCCGTCATCGCGTCGCCGATGTTCATCGTCAGCTACCCCGAACTCGTGCTCGCGCAATGCAAGGCGGGCATCGTCGGTTCGTTCCCCGCACTCAACGCCCGTCCGGCCGAACTGCTCGACGAGTGGCTCACGCAGATCCAGTCCGAGCTCGCCGACCACAAGGCGAAGCACCCCGACGCAGTGATCGGCCCGATCGCGGTCAACCAGATCGTCCATCAGTCGAATGCGCGGCTCGAGCACGACGTGCGCGTGTGCGTCGAGCACAAGGTGCCGATCTTCATCACGAGCCTGCGCGCGCCGGCGCGCGAGATCGTCGACGCGGTACACAGCTACGGCGGCATCGTGCTGCACGACGTGATCAACCTGCGTCACGCGCAGAAGGCGCTCGAAGCCGGTGTCGACGGGTTGATCCTCGTCGCGGCCGGCGCAGGCGGCCACGCGGGCACGACGTCGCCGTTCGCGCTCGTCGGCGAAGTCCGCAAGATCTTCGACGGCCCGATCGTGCTGTCCGGCTCGATCGCGAACGGCGGCTCGATCCTCGCCGCGCAGGCAATGGGCGCCGATTTCGCGTACATGGGCACGCGCTTCATCGCGACGCAGGAAGCGCACGCGATCGACGACTACAAGCACGCGATCCTGAACGCGAAATCGTCGGACATCATCTACACGAACCTCTTCACGGGCGTGCACGGCAACTACATCCGCGAGAGCATCGAGAAGGCGGGCCTCGATCCGGACGCGCTGCCGGAGTCCGACAAGACCAAGATGAATTTCGGCAGCGACAAGACGAAGGCGTGGAAGGACATCTGGGGCGCCGGCCAGGGCGTCGGCCTGATGGACGACCTGCCGAGCGTGGGCGCGCTCGTCGAGCGCCTGAAGCGCGAGTACGACGACGCGAAGGCGCGGCTCGGCATCCCGCGCTGACGGACACGGCGGCCATGACGGCCGCCGCCGGCGCGCATCCCGTCGGACCAGACAAAAAAGCGCGAGCTGCAACTGAACTGACCCCGCAAAGTTGG
>NZ_LDUL01000092.1:0-64439 GCF_001043615.1 Burkholderia sp. LK4 | reverse complement strand
GACGCTGCCGTTGATTTCGCAGGCACTGCTGTCGGGGTGGCTGCTGTCGTTCACGCTGTCGATCGACGACCTGGTGCTGTCGGCGTTCCTGTCGGGGCCGGGGTCGACGACGCTGCCGCTGGTGGTGTTCTCGCGCGTGCGGCTGGGGCTGAACCCGGAGATGAACGCGCTGGCGACGCTGTTCATCACGGCCGTGACGATCGGCGTGATCGTCGTGAACCGGATGATGATCGCGCGTGAACGGCGCCGCGTGGCCGACATGAAGGCGGCGTTCGCGGTGGCGTGACGACGCGCCGCCGGCTTCGACGATAACAAGCAGTGCAGACAAGCAAGGCGCGCTGCCCCAGGGGGGCGCGCGATTCGATCCCGATTTGACAGGCGCACGACAAGGAGAATCCGCAATGAAGAAGAAACTGATCTGCCTGCTGGTGGCCGGCGCGTTGCCGGGCATCGCGCTGGCCGACTCGACATCCGCCGAGATCAAGGCGCTGCAGGCGCAGGTCGCGGCGCTGCAGAAGCAGATGAAGGCGATGCAGGCGCAACTTTCGGCGAAGGGCGGCACCGCGACCGCCCAGGCCGGCACGAAGGCCGCGCCGGTCGCCGTGGCCGTCGATCCGGGCTCGCCGGACTACGGCAAGGCGCAGGCGACGCTGACCAACGACGAAGTCGGCGAAATGAAACAGCAGATCGCGAACCAGCAGCTGAAGGTCGATTCGCTGACGGACGCGGCCAACACGGGCCCGCTGGCCGGCCTGTCGGTCACGGGCTACATCGACCCGACCTACATCTACAACCGCGCGGCCGGCACGTCGTCGTTCCTGTTCGCGAACCACGAGAACGCGTACAACTACTTCAACAGCACGTTCGGCGATCTCTACCTCGACATCAAGAAGACCTTCGGCGTCGGCCCGATGGCACCGTCGGCGGAAATCACGCTGATGCCGAACCGCGGCAACGGCATCACGCTGCTGCAGAACTCGCGCGGCTCGATCACCGACAACCTGCTGAACACGGCGGTCATCAACGTGCCGATCACCGCCGAGACGACACTCGTCGCCGGCTTGATCCCGAGCTTCGGCGGCTACGAGGTGCAGCAGTCGAACCAGATGCTCACGCTCACGCACAACCTGCTGTACGATTTCTCGGATCCGGGCAGCTATGTCGGGATCGGCGCGAACTACACGAAGGGCAACTGGGCGTGGAAGTTCTTCCTCGGCAACGAGCAGTACCGCACGTACGGTTCGGTCACGCAGAAGGGCACCAACGCGCTCGGCGACCCGATCACGACCAGCAACAAGGTGCCGACCTTCACCGCGCGCGCGGACTACACGTGGTCGAGCGCGCTCGACATCGGCGGGTCGTTCAACATCGGGCGGCAGACGCTGTCGTCAGCCGCGGTAACTGATCCGGTGACCGGCCAGCAGATCGGCACCAACTACGGCCCGGGCGGGGCGGCACCGAGCGCGTACGGTTCGTTCTTCTTCGGTGAACTCGACGCGACCTACACGCTCGCCGACATTCAGTACAACGCGGAAGTCGACTACGGCCGTCAGCAGCATGCGGCGTTCAACGGCGGGCTCGCCCAGTGGTACGGCCTGTCGCTGCTCGCGCACCGCAAGTTCAACGCGCCGGTGGTCGGCCGCATGGGCGTGACGCTGCGCTACGACCTGCTCGCCAACTCGAAGAACGGCGGCGGCGGCGGCGGCATCGCGCTGAACGGGAACGGGATGGATCCGAGCAACGGCTTCGGCGTCGACGCGGACTGCCTCGCGCAGTCGAAGGCCGGCGGCGGCCTGGGCTTCGAGTGCAAGGGGGCGGTACGTCAGGACGTCGCGCTCGACCTGCTGTTCTATCCGACCCAGCAGATCACCGTGAAGGTCGAATACCGGCACGACTGGGCGAACAACAAGGTGTTCCTGCGCAACGACGGTTCGTACGGCAAGTCCAACGACCTGCTCGCGACGCAGTTCATCTATTCGTTCTGACGCAGCACACGCGGGACGCCGTGCCGCGCGCACGGCGTCCCGCGCCGTTTTTACCGGCCGCAACACGATGCATCGCGCATCGCGTGCCGGCCGCAACGAGGGAGTCGGTCTGATGACGCAGTCTTTCACCCGCCGCGCCGATGCGCTCGCGCGCGACTCGTACTACGAGGCGACGGCCGTGCGGCCGGCCGCCGACGACCCGGTGCTCGAAGACACGATCGACGTCGACGTCTGCGTGATCGGCGCCGGCTTCGCCGGCCTGTCGACGGCGCTCGACTGCCGCGCGCGCGGGCTGTCGGTCGCGGTCATCGATGCGCACCGGCCCGGCTGGGGCGCGTCGGGCCGCAACGGCGGGCAGGCGATCACCGGCTTCGCGAAGGACGAGGAAATCGAGCGGCAGCTCGGCGCCGACGGCGCACGCGCCGCGTGGTCGCTGTCGCTCGACGGCGTCGCGCTGATCGCCGAGCGGATCGCGCGTTACGGGATCGACTGCGACTTCACGCGCGGCTACCTGACGGTCGCGACCAAACCGCGCCGCATCGACGACCTGCGCGCATGGATGGACGCCGCAACCGGGCGCTGGGGCCATCCGTCGCTGTCGTGGCTCGACACCGACGAGATCCGCGCGCGCATCGCGTCGACACGCTATCTCGCGGGTGTCTACGATCCGCTGTCGGGCCACCTGCATCCGCTCAAGTACTGCCTCGGCCTCGCCGAAGCCGCGCGGCGAGAAGGCGTCGCGCTGTACGCGCACACGCCCGCGCTCGACGTCGTGCGCGGCGCGCGGCCCGTCGTGCGCACGCCGTCGGGCGACGTGCGCTGCCGCTTCGTCGTGTCGTGCTGCAACGCGGGCCCAGGCGGCGTGCTGCCGGCCGCGACGGCCGCCCGCATCGCGCCCATCGCGTCGTACATCATCGCGACCGAGCCGCTCGGCCAGGCACGCGCCGATGCGCTGATCGCGCAGCGCGAGGCCGTGTGCGACAACAACTTCTTCCTCGACTATTTCCGGCTGTCGGCCGACCACCGGATGCTGTTCGGCGGCCGCGCGAATTCGGCCGGCGCGTCACCCGCCACGCTCGCCGAAACGATCCGGCGGCGCATGGTCGGCGTGTTCCCGCAGCTCGGCGACGTGCGTGTCGACCACGCGTGGGGCGGCTTCGTCGACGTCACGCGCAACCGCGCGCCGGATTTCGGCGCGCTCGATCCGAACTTCTTCTACGTCCAGGGTTTCAGCGGGCACGGCGTCGCGCTCACCGGCGTTGCCGGACGCGCGATTGCCGGCGCGATCGCGGGCGACACGCGCGCGTTCGACCTGTTCGCTCGCATGCGCCACCGGCGCTTCCCCGGCGGCGACGCGTGGCGGCAACCCGCGCTCGAGCTCGGGATGCTGTACCACCGCGTGCGCGAGCTGTTCTAAGCCCATTTATTCGTTTTCCTGACCATGCAGACATTCGCCAACCAGCCGCACGTCGCGTCCTACTACGCGGCGACCGCCAACGATACGACCCGCCACGCGCCGCTCGCCGGCACGATCGATGCCGACGTGTGCGTGATCGGCGCGGGCCTCACGGGCCTGTCCGCCGCGCTGAACCTCGCCGAGCGCGGCCATTCGGTGACCGTGCTTGAAGCGTCGCGGGTCGGATGGGCGGCGAGCGGCCGCAACGGCGGCCAGCTGATCGGCGGCTTCGCGTGCGACATCGACACGTTCGCGCAGTTCATGCCGGAAGGTGACGTGAAGCGCATCTGGGACATGGGGCTCGAAACGCTGTCGCTCGTGAAGTCGCGCATCGCACAGCACGACATCGACTGCGCGCTGGTGCCCGGCTACCTGACCGCCGCGAACACCGAACGCGATGCCGATTCACTGAAACGCTGGCGCGACGAAGCCGCGAAGCGCTTCGGCTACGACCGCTTCCACTTCGTCGAAGCCGACGAACTCGGCGACTACGTGCAGTCCGACCGCTATTGCGGCGGCCTGTACGACCCGGACAGCGGCCACCTCCATCCGCTGAACTACACGCTCGGCCTCGCGCGCGCGGCCACCGGTGCGGGCGTGCGCATCCACGAGGACAGCTGCGTGACGCGCGTGCGCGACGTCGCGGGCGGCCATGTCGTCGAGACGAGCGGCGGCAACGTGCGCGCACGTTTCGTCGTGCTCGCGTGCAACACCTTCGTCGGCACGCTCGCGCCCGCGCTGGCGAAGAAGATCATGCCGGTCGGCACCTACGTGATCGCGACCGAGCCGCTCGGCGAAGCGCGCGCCGCCGCGCTGATGCCGGCGCGCGCGGCGATCTGCGACAGCCGCTTCGTGCTCGACTATTTCCGGCCGGCGCCCGACACGCGGCTCGTGTGGGGCGGCAAGGTCAGCTATTCGACGCGGGAGCCGCGCGATCTCGCCGCGGCGATGCGCGCGGACATGCTGAAGACGTTCCCGCAGCTCGCGGACGTGAAGGTCGACTACGCGTGGGGCGGCTTCGTCGACATCACGATGAACCGCGCGCCGCACTTCGGCCGCATCGCGCCGACGCTGTATTTCGCGCAGGGGTTCTCGGGGCACGGCGTGAACACGACCGCGCTCGCGGGCAAGCTGATCGCCGAGGCGATCGACGGACAGGCGAGCCGCTTCGACCTGTTCGACAAGATCCGCCATCGCGACTTCCCCGGCGGCGAGGCATTGCGCACGCCGGCGCTCGTGCTCGCGATGAGCTGGTACCGGCTGCTCGACGCGTTCGGCGTGCATTGAGCGGCGGCGCGGGCGACGAGCGCCGCCGCCCGCCATGCAAAACGGCCGCGCGAACGCGGCCGCCGGGTGCCGGATGTCGCGGCACCGGCACGGCAGGCAGGCGACCTGGCCTGCCCGACCGGCCGAAGCCGCTGCATCCGCGCGGGTCAGTCAGTCCCGTACTTCGGCGAGTGCGGCCCGTACAGCAACCCGTTCGGCGGCCCCGCCGACAACAACCTGCTGCTGGTCAGCCCGGCCACATCGTGCGCTTCGTCGGTCAGCGAATGCGCGACCTGCTTGACGGCCGCCTGCACCAGCATCCCGACGACACCGAACGCATTGACGCTCATGGAGTTGCCGACCTCCTTGCCGGTCGCACGGCCCTCGCCCTGCCACAGCACGTCGCCGCTCTTCAGGTCGACGAGCTTCGCCGACGCCGCGACCACCGTCGTGCTGTCCACCACCTGGTAGACGGAGCCGTATTGCGTGATCTTCGAATAGAGCGCGGCATCCGCGCCGAAGATCTCGCGCAGCTTCGCCGGCGACGTGTTCTGGATCTCGGCCGCGTTCGCGAGGCCGTTCTGCTTGAAGGTCTCGTCCATCACCGCGACCGGCACCACGTAGTAGCCCGACTCGGCGAGCGGCTGCGTCATCTGCGACAGCACCCCGTAGGTCGCGCCGACATCGGTGGTCTCGTTGACCGGCGGCAGCACGAGGATCGAGCGCGGCTGGCTCTTCTTGAAGGCCGTGTAGTCGGGACGCTTGACGGGTTGCGCGCATGCGCTCAGCAGCGCGACGAGCGACAGCACGGACAGCAGCTTGAATGAAAGTGTCTTGATCATGGCACGCACGTTACTGTTGGGCGGGAGTCGGATCGGCTTGCTTCCGGCCGGCGATCGCCTGGTCGGCGGCCTTCGGGTTCGCGGCCTGCGGATTCACGGCCTTCTTCTTCATCAGGAAATCCATGTACGACGCGGATTCCGGAAAGAGCGCCTTCTCGGCCTCGAACGACTGCGTGGCCTGCTGCCCGTTGCCGACGCTCGCGTAGAGCATCCCGAGATGCGCATGGAAGCCGGGCGGCGGCTTGTTACCCTTCGCGCGAATCTCCTGCAGCGCCTTCTCGAGCGCGTCGATCTGCTGTTGCGGCGAGCTTTGCCCCTTGAAGTATTCGTACACCTGCGGCTGATAGCCGTTCCACTGATAGAGCGGCGGCGTGGTCGGTGCCGCGCAGCCCGCGAGCAGCATGGCGGCCGCCGTCGCCGGCAGCCAGATTCCCCGTTTCATGGTCTTGTCTCTTCCGATGAGTGAGTGATTCGTCGAGCGCGTGTCGCGCACGGCGCTTACTGCGGCACCTTCAGCGTGCCGGCGTCGACCTGGTCGACGAGATGGTTCACGGCCTCCTGGATCGCGAGATCCAGCACCTTGCCGTTGAGCGTCGAGTCATAACCGGCGGTGCCGCCGAAGCCGATCACCTCGCGGTTCGACAGGCTGAACTCGCCCGCGCCCTGGCTCGATGCGACGACTTCCGACGTCGTCGTGTCGACGATGTTCAGGTTGACCTTCGCGTATGCGACCTGCGTCTTGCCGCGGCCGAGGATGCCGAACAGCTGGTGATCGCCGACGTCCTTGCGGCCGAACTCGGTCACGTCGCCGGTCACCACGTAGTTCGCGCCCTTCACGGCCTGCGCCTTCTTCATGAAGCCGGCTTCCTGCTTGATCTCGTCGAGATTCTCGCGATCGAGCACGTTGAAGCGGCGGCTCTGCTGCAGGCGCGTGACGAGGATCGTCTTCGCCTGCCCGCCGAGGCGGTCGATGCCGTCCGAGAAGATGCCGCGCATGTAGCTCGAGCGGTTGTCGAACTTGCCGACCGCGATCGCGACGGGCTTGCCCGCATAGGGCTTCTGCGCGCTGCTCACGGCCGGCACGTCGAGCGTGCGCGACGATTCGGTCGCGCAGCCGGACAGCGCCGCAACGAGCGCCGCCGCCACGAGGACGGTGCGTCGTGTCTGAATGTTCACTGTTGGTCTCCTTGTGTGGAAAGATGGCCCGGAACGGGCACGCCGGCTCGCGAACGACCCGGCGGTCGAAACGGTTGCGGTGCGAAGGGGGATGCGTGCGTCGGCGCGATGGACGCACGCGCGTTCATCGCCGCACCGGCGGTGGCAGTAGATGAGTGAAAGGAGCGCGCAACCCGTGCGTTGCGACGACATGCGGATGCGCGGCGCGGTACGCGACAGGCTCGCGTGCGCCGGCTACACCGTTATTCTGGTTACTGCGCTGTTGATCGCGCATGATCGGCCCCGTATATGATTTTTCGCGATCATATCAAGCCTGTTTATCGAGATGAGGAGTCTTGATAATAGTTGACGATTTTCTTACTTATCCGACGCGCGCGGTCGAATCGGCGCAATTCCTCGCCGACAGGGGCTTTGCAGGCATATGGGTGCAGCGTGCCGATTTTCCTTTGTTGTCTCCGACGATCGATCTCGAATCCGGCGATATCAAGATATATTGTCCGTGCCGCCCATCCGCATGACCCCTATCCCGAGAATAATCGCCGAAATCCGGCTGCCTTTACCGCACCCGGCCGGTTCGCCTGTCACGATGCCTTCCGGCAACCCTGCCGCGCGCGCGTACGAACGCGCGCGCATCCGCGCCCGCTAGTCGGCCACCTTCTGCCGCATCGTCACGAACTCCTCGGCCGCGGTCGGGTGAATGCCGATCGTGTCGTCGAACTGCGCCTTCGTCGCGCCCGCGCGAATCGCGATCGCAATCCCCTGGATGATCTCGCCCGCATCGCGGCCGACCATGTGCGCGCCGACCACGCGCTGGCTGTCGCGCGCGACGACGAGCTTCATCAGCGTGCGCTCGTCGCGGCCCGACAGCGTGTGGCGCAGTGCCTTGAACGACGTGCGGTAGATGTCGACGTCACCGTCGTAAAGATCGCGCGCGGTCGCCTCGGTGAGACCGACCGTCGCGACCTCGGGCTGGCTGAACACCGCCGACGGCACCCATTCGTGATCGGTCGCGACACGCGACCCGCCGAACAGCGTGCGGGCAAGCAACGCGCCGTCGCGCGTCGCCACCGGCGTGAGCTGCGGCCGCGACGTGACGTCGCCGATCGCATGGATCGACGGCACCGACGTCGCCGAATACGCATCGACGGCAATCGCGCCACGTGCGTCGAGCAGCACGCCCGCCTGTTCGAGCCCGAGCCCGTCGACGTTCGGCACGCGGCCGGTCGCATACAGCACTTGATCGTACGGCCCGTGCCGCGCATCGCCGACGCGCACGCTCAGCGTGCCGTCGTCCGCGCGTTCGATCGACTCGACCACCGCACGCGCGTGGATCGTGACGCCCTGCTTCGTCATCTCGTCGGTGAGGAACTGGCGCACGTCGTCGTCGAAACCGCGCAGGATCTTTTCGCCGCGATAGAACAGGTCGACGTGGCTGCCGAAGCCGTTGAAGATGCCCGCGAACTCGACCGCGATATAACCGCCGCCGACCACCGCGATGCGTGCGGGCCGCGCGGCGAGCGACAACGCCTCGCGCGACGTGATCGCATGTTCGATGCCGGGCCGCGCCGGCATCGACGGGCGCGAGCCGGTCGCGATCGCGATGTGGCGCGCGCGGATCGTGCGTTCGCCGATCGCGACCGTGTGCGCATCGACGAGCGTCGCGCGCCCGGCGTGCATCTCGACGCCCGATTGCCGCAGCAGGTTGATGTAGATGTCGCTGAGCCGGTTGATCTCGCGATCCTTCGCGGCGATCAGCGCGGGCCAGTCGAGCGTGCCGGCGCCGAAGGTCCAGCCGAAGCCCTGCGCGTCCTCGACTTCGTGCGGGTAGTGCGATGCGTAGACGAGCAGCTTCTTCGGGATGCAGCCGCGCAGCACGCAGGTGCCGCCGATCTGCTCTTCTTCCGCTATGCCGACGCGGGCACCGTACGACGCGGACATGCGCGCAAGCCGCACGCCGCCCGAGCCGGCCCCGATGACGAACAGGTCGTAGTCGAAATCCATCGCATTGCCTCATCGCAGTTCGGATGCAGGCACGATAGCAAGATTCCGGAATTCTTGCGGCACACGGTGCCGCCACGCGCACGCCCAATAAAAAACGGCGAGAGACGTTGCCTCTCGCCGGTCAAACCGGCTGCCGGGTGTGCCATGCGTCACCGATCGACCGCATGCCCGACCTGCCGGCTGCGCGGCACCGGCCCGGCCGGGCGCGCGAAGGGCGCGCCCACGGCCGGACCAGCCGCCATGCTCATGCCTGCGACGTGTCGCTGCCGTCCGTCGCCTGCGTGTCGTCTGCCTGCTGCGGCTGCTCTTCCTTCTTCTCGAGCATGCCTTCGATCGCTTCCGCGCCCTTGAAGCCGGCGACGGCGGCTGCCGCCTTGGTCAGCAGGCCCGCATCCGGATCCAGCTTTTCCGCGCCTTCGACGGCTGCCACTGCGCCAGCGATTTCACCCACGGTGTTCAGGATACCCATCGTCATCCCCTTTCAAGAAAATCGTGAGCGCATCGTCCCACGAAAAAAACCGGCGAACCGAGATTGTCATCACCGGATACACAAGTTACGCACCAGGCCGGCCGCGCTCGCCGAGCGTGACCGGAACGACGCACGCGCGAGCCTGGCGGCACGCAACGGGCGATGCACGCAGCGTAGCGGAAAGGCTTCGCGCGCACTGTAAAAGTATGTTCTGGATTGCCGACGGTTCCCTTACGGCGCGGGGGTCTCGTGATGGAGCATTCGCCGAATAGTCGTGCGCGCGTATGAAGGTCGCATGACGAAAAAAAAGAGGCGCCTCGCGGCGCCCCTTCGATGCATGCCGGACGACTGCCGGCGCATGCGTTCCGACGTTCGTCAGAAGATATTGCGCAGGCCGATCGCGAGGCCGGTCTGGTTGCTGCGGCCGGGCAGCTCGACGTTCGCCGCGCCGTTCGTCTTGTTGAAGTCGACGGTGCCGTAGACTTCCGTGCGCTTGCTGAGCGCGTACTCGGCGATGCCGACGACCGCGTAGCGGTTGCCGCTCGCGAGCGTGCCGTTCGTGGTCATCGCATTGCGCATGTGGTCGTAGTAGAACGCGCCCGTCAGCGTCAGCGGCGCGCTGACCTGCCAGCTCACGCCCGCGAACGGACCGTCGTCGATCCGGCCGGTGCCCTTCGCGACCGGAATCGACTGCTGGGCCAGCAGGCTGTCGACGAAACCCGTGTCGTCCTTCGAGCGCAGGTAGCCCGCGTAGATCTTCGCCTTGCTGAACGCATACACGACGTTCGCGTGGTAGATCGTCTGCTTGCGCGCCGAGTTGTCGCTGTTCTGCTGCGCACCGGCTGCGATGCTGAGCGGGCCCATCACGTACGACAGCGACACGCCCCACGCATTGCCCTTGCCGAGCGAACCCGGGATCTGGCCCGAGAAGCCGCCTGCGCCGGTCGATTCGTAGTTGGTGCCGGTCGAGTACATCGCCTTCGCGGTCAGGCCTTCGAACTTGCCCGTGTACTTGATCTGGTTGTCCGCATACAGGCCGCCGCCGAGTGCGACCGGCAGCCACGCGTTTTCGAGGTAGTTGCCGACCGTCAGCGGATCGTAGGTGTCCGACAGCAGGTCGAACAGCGGCGTCTTCTGGCGGCCGAGGGTCACGGTGCCGTACGGGCTCTGCAGGCCGACGTACGCCGCGCGGTTGAACAGGCGGCCGCTGTCGGCGAATGCGCCGTTCTGCAGGTTCACGCCGCTTTCGAGGTTGAACACGGCCTTCAGGCCGCCGCCGAGATCTTCCGTGCCGTAGATGCCGAAGCGGCTGTTCGTGATCGCGCCGTTGGTCATCGACAGCAGGCCGTCGTTCTTGGCGTTGGCGTTGGTGAGGTAGCGAATGCTGGCGTCGGCGACGCCCCAGAGCGTGACCGAGCTTTGTGCGGCCGCGTACTGGCTGGCAAATGCGAGCGCGGCGCCCCCTGCGATGGCTGCGAGTCGGGTGGTCTGCTTCATGAGCTTTCCTGGTTGTAGGTGTCTCCGTTCATGGCCGGCCGCGTGCGCAGCCGGGTGGCGATCGCTCGCGTTCTTGGCGCGCGCGATGTGGGCTGAATCATATGACGACTGCAATCGCTGAAAGAAATTGAAATGCGCGGTAACGGCGGAACTGTCGCCCGCGCACAACGCTGCGCGCGCGAGGCGCGCCGGGCGGGCGTCGGATGCCGCACGGCATCCTCCGGCCATGTGGCTTACGGGATGTCGGGTCTGTAAGCATCGCCCCGCAGGCGCGGGGGAACGGGCAGACGGCCGGAAGTGCCGGCGGGAGGCTCCGTCACGCCGCCACAGGCGGCTCGCCGGGCGTCTCGCGCCGGCGCCAGGCACGCCGGAGGATCTCCGCGAACGCACCGGCGAGCAGCAGCACGGCACCCCACAGCGCGAGCGCCGGTACGAGCCGCGTGACGAGGCCGCCGATCACCGCGCCGGCCAGGAAGCAGAAGCTGATCGTCGCGAGCAGCGCCGAGTCGTGCAGCGCGCCCGCGTCGTAGCGCGGGATCAGCCCGACGAACAGCTTCTGCGCGGCGCGGCGCAGGTTGCCGGTCGTCATCACCGACGTGTACGACAGTTCCTCGAGATGGGTGAACGACAGCGTCTGCAGCGTCGCGACGAACGAAATGCCCGGAATCAGCCATGCGCTCGACGCGCCGACGAGCCCGCTCGCGGCGACGCCGAGAAAGGCGATCTCGACGAGCAGGCTCGCGAATGCGGTATGCCGCATCCACCCGCGCTGCGCGGCGAGGCCGAGCAGGTGCGCGACGAACACCGCGACCACGAAGCCGCCGAGCGGCGGCACGTGGTGCAGCGCGGCCGCCCATTCGCCGGCCGACACGTTGATGCCGAGCAGCGCGACGTTGCCCGTCATCGTGTTCGCGAACACGTGGCCGTGGCCCACGTACGTGTACGCATCGAGATAGCCGCCGGACAGCGTCAGCAACGCGGCGACAGTGAGATTGCGGCTGGCGCCGTCGAGATCCATCGAGCCTCCCGTGAAGATTCGCGCCAGTATGGCGCACGGGACGTTACCGTGCGCCGGTCATTGCCCGATACCCGTGAGCCCGATCAGCGCGCCGCCCGCGAGCAGCCACAGCGGATGGATGCGCGTGCGCCACGCGAGCACCGCGCACGCGGCGGTGATGCCCCACTGGATCGCCGTGCGGTTCGACGCCTCGGAGATCAGCACCGCGCTCGCCGCGACAAGCCCGGCCGTGACGGGCATCATCCCCTGCTGCACGTAGCGGCGCCACGGCCGGTCGCGAAAGCGCTCCCACGCATGCAGCGCGAGCACGGTGACGATCGACGACGGCCCGAACTTCGCGAGCGACGCGACCAGCAGCCCGCTCCAGCCGTCCACGTGCCAGCCGACCAGCGACACGATCATCATGTTCGGCCCGGGCGCCGCCTGGGCCAGCGCGAACAGCGCGGTGAACTCGTGCGCGCTCATCCAGTGATGGACGTCGACGACCTGCCGCTGCATCTCCGGCAGGATCGTGTTGCCGCCGCCGAATGCGAGCAGCGACAACTGGCTGAAGATCGTCGCGATGGCGATCAGCGTGTCGTTCATGGCCGGCCTCCCGGCTGCGTGTCGCGCGCCGCGGCCGGCGCCGGCTGCGGCGTGTTCGCGTCGCGGCGGCGCGACGCGAGCCAGATGCTGACGGGCGTCAGCACGAGCATCGCGGTCAGCAGCGGGATGCGCAGCACCGCGATCGCGACGAACGCGAGCGCCGCGATGCCGGCCGCCGCGCGCGCATGCCGCAGCGGCCTCGCGACCTTCACGGCCATCGCGACGAGCAGCCCGGCCGCCGCGGCGGCGAGCCCCGCGAACAGGTGCTGCACGCGCGGATCGTTCTGCGTCTTCGCATACAGCACGCCGAGCGCGACGACGACGAGCGTCGGGCCCGCGATCAGCCCGAGAATGGCGGCGAACGCGCCGGCCACGCCGCGAAAGCGCATGCCGACGGCCACCGACAGGTTGATCACGTTGCCGCCCGGCAGGAACTGGCACAGCCCGAGCAGGTCGGTGAATTCGTCGGCGGAAAGCCACTTGCGCTCGTCGACGATGGTGCGCCGCGCGAACGGCAGCGCGCCGCCGAACGACATGAGGCCAAGCGACAGGAAGCCGGTGAACAACTCGGCGAGGCCGATGCGGCGGGGTGACGCGGCCGGCGGCGGAGCGGCGGGCGGAAAGGCGGATTGCATGGGGTCCTCATCAAACGGTGAACCGAGGTTACCGCCGTTCGGCAGGCCTGCAAAACGATTTTATCGACGCGCCCTTGTGATCTAGAATCACAAGCATGGCACGCGATCTCCCGCCCTTTTCCGCGCTTCGGGCCTTTGAAGCCGCGGCACGACATGAAAGCTTCAGCGCCGCCGGCGACGAGCTGCATGTGACTCACGGTGCCATCAGTCGCCAGATCGCCGGGTTCGAGGCATGGCTCGGCAAGCCGGTGTTCCACCGCTACGGCAAGCGCGTGAAGCTCACCGACGAAGGCCGCCGCTACCTGGACACCGTGCGCGCGGCGTTCGACAGCATCGCGCACGCGACCGAGCAGCTGCGCAACACCGGCGCGGCGCGCGTGCTGCGCATCAACGCGCTGCCGACCTTCGCGATGAAATGGCTATTGCCGCGCCTGTCGCGGTTCCAGCGCGACGTGCCGAACGTCGAGCTGAAGCTGTCGACGTCGAACGCGCCGCTCGACGCGCTCGACGGTTTCGACGTCGCGATCCGCCGCGGCCCCGGCCACTGGTCGAACTGCACGAGCGGCCACTTCCTCGACGAAAGCGTGATTCCGGTCTGCAGCCCCGCGTTGCTCAAACGCGCGCCGATCGCGCGCGCGGACGATCTCGCGCGCCACGTGCTGCTGCATTCGGATACGCGGCCGGAAGGCTGGCGCGACTGGTTCGCGGCGGCCGGCGTGACGATGAAGGGGCGCAAGCGGCAGTCGTTCGACCACTTCTACCTGGCGCTGCAGGCGGCCGTCGACGGGCTCGGCGTCGCGCTCGGCCCGTTGCCGCTGATCGACGACGAGCTCGCGAGCGGCCGGCTCGTGATGCCGCTGGCGGGGCCGCGCATCGCGACGCGCAGCTACTGGTGGATCGCGCCGCGCGCGCCGGCCGACGACCCGCTCGTCGCGCAGTTCTGCGCGTGGCTGCAGGCGCAGTCGAATACCGGCGCGTGAGGCCGCGCCGGCGGGCGGCATGGCGCCGCCCGCTCCCGGTCAGACCACCGGGCCCGGTTCCTTTTCCTTGCGCAGGATCGCGTACAGGATGATCGCGCCGAACGTCGCGGTGCCGATCCCGCCGAGCCCGAAGCCGCCGATCTTCAGCGAGAAGTCGCCGGCGCCGAGCACGAGCGTGACGGCCGCGACGATCAGGTTGCGGTTGTCGGAGAAGTCGACCTTGTTGACGACCCAGATCCGCGCGCCCGTCACCGCGATCAGCCCGAACACGACGATCGACACGCCGCCGAGCACGGGGCCCGGAATCGTCTGGATCACCGCGCCGAACTTCGGCGAGAAACCGAGCACGATCGCGATCAGCGCGGCGACCGCGAACACGAGCGTCGAGTAGATCCGCGTGACGGCCATCACGCCGATGTTCTCCGCGTAGGTCGTCACGCCCGTGCCGCCGACGCTGCCCGACACGATCGTCGCGAGCCCGTCGCCGATGAACGCGCGGCCCACGTAGCGATCGAGGCTGGTGCCCGTCATCGCGCTGACGGCCTTGATGTGGCCGAGGTTCTCCGCGACCAGGATCACCGCGATCGGCGCGAGCATCAGCATCGCGTGCGGATCGAACACCGGCGCGCGGAAGCTCGGCACGCCGAACCAGGCCGCGTGCCCGACGATCGAGAAATCGATCGGCTTGCCGAGCCCCATCCCGTTGGTCACGACCGCGTAGATCACGTAAGCGATCACCAGCCCGACGAGGATCAGCAGGCGCTGCACCATGCCGCGCGAGAACACCGCGACGCCGCCGACGCACAGCACCGTGACGAGCGCCATCACCGATTCGAAGGTCGACCCGGACACGCCCTTGACCGCGATCGGCGCAAGGTTGAGCCCGATCACCGCGACCACCGCGCCGGTCACGACCGGCGGCATCAGCGTCTCGATCCAGCGCGTGCCGATCGCCTGCACCAGCGCGCCGATCGCGACGTACACGACACCGCACGCGATGATCCCGCCGAGCGCGACCGGGATGTTCGGGTTCGGGCCGCTGCCGCCGTAACCGGTCACCGCGATCACGAGGCCGATGAACGCGAAGCTCGAGCCGAGGTAGCTCGGCACGCGGCCGCCGACCAGCACGAAGAACAGCAGTGTGCCGATGCCCGACATGAAGATGCACAGGTTCGGGTCGAAGCCCATCAGCAGCGGCGCGAGCACGGTCGAGCCGAACATCGCGACGACGTGCTGCACGCCCATCGCGACCATCTGCGGCCACGGCAGGCGCTCGTCGGGGCCGACCACGCGCGATGCCGCGCCGGTCGATTGCACCCGCCAGCGCGGGAAGTAGGAATCGGACATGGGGAAAAGGGCTCCTGTCGGTCGGTCGCCGGCTGCGGAGGATGCGCCGGTCTGGAATCTGGCGCGAGTTTACGGAGCGGAAATGGGGCTGGCAAGCAGACCGACACGCGGGACGGCGGGCGGCGCCGGCAGGCGCGGGGCGGGGCCGGGTGCAGGCGAAACGGGGCGCGATCGCGCGGCCCGGCGGCCGGCCGGCCGCGCATCGGGGGCAAGCGGGCAGGCGGGCGGCGGTCGACAACGGCCGCGACGCAAGCGTGCGCTCACATCGCGGCCGGCGCGGCGTGCATCAGGGGTTGATGTACTGGAACAGCGACAGGTTCTGCAGCTGCGCGTAAGCCTTCTGCGAGCCCGTCAGCGCGTTCTGCATCTGCAGGAACTGGCTGATCGTCGACACCATGTTGGTGCTCGTCAGGTCGGACAGGTTGCTGGTGACCTGCAGCGTGTTGGTCTGGTTCACGGTCTGCATCGCCTTGATTTCCTGCTCGCGGCCGCCGACCGACGCCTGCACGGTGAGAACGTTCGTCATCATGTTGTTCAGCTTCGTCGTGCCGGTGGTCATCGCGTTCGCGAGCGAGGCTGCGGCGGACGTGTTGCTGCTGATCGGCACCTTCAGCGCGGCGATCATCGAGTCGAGCGCCGCGAACACGTCGGTGCCGGCCTTCGGCGCGGGCGTGACGGTGAACGTGTCGCCAGGAGCCGGCGTTCCCGACACCGGCACCGACAGGCCGTTGCCGAGCGCGATCCCGGCGCCGGCCGAATACGGCTGCGCTGGGTTCGTGGTCGGCGGCACCACGGTGTTGTCGGTGACCGTATAGGTCGGCGCGGCGGCCGTCCCGCCGAACGTGATCGTGAACTGGTGCGTGTTGGTCGCGGCCGACGGGCTCGTGATCGACACCGCGCCGATCGTGCCCGTGCCCGTGTTGCCCGCGCCGGCGAGCGGCACCGGCTGGCTGCCGAGCATCGGCACCGACAGGAACACGTTCGCGCCGTTGTCGCCCTGCGAGATCGCGCGCGTATCGGCGATCTGCACCTGCCGCGTGCCCGTGTCGCCGCTGTAGGTCACGCCGCCGCCCGGCGCGTTCGAGAACGGCGCCGTGGTCGACTGGAAGCCCGAAAACAGGTAGTTGCCCGAGCCGTCGGTCGAGTTCGCGAGCGTCAGCAACTGGTCGCGATAGCCCTGCAGCTGCGTCGACAGCGCCGCGCGGTCGCTGTCGGACAGCGAGCCGTCGCCGGCCTGGATCACGACCGTATGGATGTTGTTCAGCAGGTTGTTGACGCTGATGAGCGTCTGGTCTTCCTTCTGCAGCGACGACAGCGCGGCGTTCTGGTTCGACGCATACTGCGACAGCGTCGCCGACGTCATCGACAGCTGCACCGCCTGCGCGGCGCCGAGCGGGTTGTCGGCAGGCGTCGAGAGGCTCACGCCGCTCGAGATCTGCTGGTACAGCTGCGAGAGCTGCGCCTGCTGATCGTTCATCTGCGCGACGTTCATCTGGTAGAACTGCGTGGTGGAAATCCGCATCTGATCGATCTCCGAAATCAGTTGAACAGGCCGAGCACGGTCTGGAACAGCGTCGACGCGGTCTGGATCACCTTCGCGTTCGCCTGGTAGAGCTGCTGGTACTGCATCAGGTTGGCCGCCTCTTCGTTCTGGTTCACGCCCGACACCGACTGCTGCGCCTGCGTGATCTGGCCGATCAGCGAAGTCTGCGCGGCGCTCGACGACTTCAGCTGGCTCGTCGTGTTGCCGATGCCGTTCACGTAGCTCGCGTACGCGCCCGTCAGCGTGGTCGAGCCGTTGCCGAACGATTTCGCGCTGACGAGCTTCGACAGCGCAAGCGCGTTGCTGCCGTCGTTCGTGCCGCCCGTGTTCGGCGCGACCGTGAACGTGTCGCCGGCCGTGGGTGCGCCCGACACCGTGACCGTGACGCCGGCCGTCAGCGTGATCGGTGTGCCGGACTGGTACGGCTGCGCCGCGCTGGTCGTCGGCGGCACGGCCGTGTTGTCGGTGACCGTGTAGGTCGGGCTGGCGGTCGTGCCGCCCATCGTGATCGTGTAGTTGTGCGGGTTGGCCGCGGCCGTCGCGCTGGTGACCGACAGCCCGCCGATCGTGCCGGTGCCCGTGTTCGTCTTGGTGGCCGACGGCACGTACGGCGACGCCGCCGCGATCGCGGAGCCGTTCGACGTCGCGAGGCCGAAGCCGTTCAGCGCGCCGCGCGTCGGCTGCACGGTGAACTTGTCGCCGGCGTTCATCGCGCCGGACGAGAACGAGAAGTTCAGCCCGCCGATCGACGCCGGCATGCTGGCCGACTGGCCGACCACCGCGCCGCTCGCGCGGTCGGTCAGCGTGTAGTTCGTGCCGTCGTACGACAGCGTGTAGTCGCTCGTGGTCGGCTGCGACGCGTTCGCGAACGACACGGACAGCGCCGCGTTGCCGGTATTGCCCTGGTTCGCGTACGTGATCGGCGTGCCGGTCGTGAACAGGTTGCCGCCGACGTTGCCCGACAGGTCGATGCCGAGCGCGTTCTGCGCGTTGACCTCCGCGGCGAAGCTGGTCGCGATCGCGCCGAGCTGCGCTTCGGCCGGGTCGAGCGTCTGGCTGCGGAACGCGAGCAGGCCGCCGAGCGTGCCGCCCGACAGCGACGCGTCGGACAGCGCCTGGTTCGGCCCCTGCGGGTTCGCGCCGGCGATGCCCTGCGACACGACGGTCAGCTCGCTCGGATCGGACGGCGACGTGACGGCCGCGAGCTGGTAGCTCTTGTTCGCGACGACGAGCGGCGTGCCGCCCGCGAGAAACACGCTGTAGCCGTCGCTGTTGCGCACGACCTGCACGCCCGCGAGGTTCGACAGGTTCGACACCGCGAGGTCGCGCTGGTCCATCAGCTGGTTCGGCGGCTGGCCCTGGCTGCTCGCGGACGCGATCTGCTGGTTCAGTTGCGCGATCTGCGCGGTGTACGCGTTGATCTGCGTCACGGTGCTCGAGATCTGCGTGTTCACGCTCTGGCGCAGCGCGTCGTACTGCTGGCCGGCCGCCGTGATCTGGTTCGCGAGCGTCTGCGCATTGCTCATCGCGGTCTGCCGCACCGACGCGTCGGACGCGCTGTTCGCGACGTTCTGCATCCCGGTGAAGTAGTTCGTGATCGCGGTCGAGATGCCGGACGTCGGGCTGCCGATGTAGTTGTTCAGCTGCGTGACGAGCGAATACCACGTCGACAGCGCGCCGCTCTGCGTCTGCGCACCGTTCAGCTGGTCGCTCAGGTACTGGCTGTACTGCCGCTGCACGGTGACGGTGTTCACGCCCTGCGGCATGTAACCGCTGCTCGTGTACTGGCCGCTTGCCTCGGCATAAACGGGGCGTTCGACCGAATAACCCGGCGTCGCCGCGTTGCTGATGTTCTGGCCGGTCGTCGTGAGGCCCCAGAGTGCGGCATTCAGGCCGCTGACGCCGAGGTTCATGAGTGTGTTGGACATGCGCGATCCTGATGAGCCGGCCGCGCTGCGGCCGCCGGGTTGCGTGACTCCCGGTATAACGGCCGCGGATCGAAAAAATTGAGGAAAAAATGCACGCACGACGCGTGCTCGCGCGTGGCGGGTCGAAACGCCCGGCGGCCCGGGCCGGCGGCGGTGCGTGGGCGGCCTCGAGCGGCCTCGGGCAGCCTCGAGCAACCTCGAGCGGCCCCGGGCGGGGCCGGCCGCCGCGTGCGCGTCAGGCCCGCGCGAGCGAGCGGCGCTTCATCTCGAGCTGCGTGATCAGCCGCTGCAGCGTGTTCTCCGCGCTGCCCGGCAGCGACATGTAGCGAAAGCCGAGCTGGTAGCGCCGCGACCCGTTCGGCATCTGCGTCGAACGCTGCGACACGAGCTGCAGGTCGAGCGACAGCTTGCCGTGGCCGGTCAGCTCGAGCTCGACGTCGGGCAGCAGCGTGCCGACCTCGAGCGCCTCGACGCGTTCGTCGGCCGTGCGCAGCCCCACGCCGCCGAGCGACAGGTTGTGCACCTCGAACAGGAAGCTCTCGCCGTCCGGCAGCTTGCCGCGGCACACGTACGGATCGACGACCGGCGCATCGACGCGGAAATACTCGCGGCGCTGGATGCACATCAGGACGTCGGGGAAATCGGCGACGAACGCGGGCAGCCCCTCGTAGCGCGTCTCGCGCGGCGTGCCCGTGGAGAATTCGACGCGCACGCCCTCCGGCGCGGCCGCGAACGTGCAGTGCGACGCGCCCAGGATGCCGGCGTTCTGCTCGGACAGCGCGCCCCAGTCGAACGTGAACGTCCGCGCGCCGACATCCACCTCGAGCAGGCGCGTGACGAGCTGGCCGCCCGGGTACTGGACGGTCAGGAAATCGCCGCGATTGACGAGGTTGCGCAGCTGCACGCCGATTTCCAGCGGATTGCGGCGGGCATAGTCGGGCCCGGAGTGGCCTGCATCCAGGCTGGGGTCCGTCGACGTTTCGATATTCATGGCTAGCCGGTCTTTCTTGTCATGGGCGCCCGGGCAACCGGTGCGCGATAAAACCGGGCCAGAACGGGGGCCCGGTCGCAGGTCTCTCACACTTAGCGGCAGTGCTGACCGAAAGTTTAGATCGAAACGGGGATTTTTTTCGCGCAAACGTTGAAACCGCGCGCGGCGGGCTGCCGGGCGCGGTCCGAAAGGGGCAACGGCACTGGCCGACGGGCCGTCAGCCGATCTGCTGCATGATCGAGATCAGCTTCTTCGCGTAGTTCGGGTCCGTCGCGTAGCCGGCCTTCTGCATCCCGTGCGCGAAGCCTTCGACGCTGCGGCTCGCGCTAAGCACGCCCGAGTAGCGCGGATTGTTCTTCAGCAGGGTCGCGTAATCGGTCATCGCGTGCTCGTACGAGTCGTACGCGCGGAACTTCGCGACCACGCGGCGCGGCGTGCCGTTCACGTATTCGGTCGTCAGCGCCGACACCGTGCGGCCGGTCCAGCCCTTGGTCGCCTTGATGCCGAACACGTTGTAGCTGGTCGAGCCGTCGCTCGCGCGGATCTCGCGCTTGCCCCAGCCCGACTCGAGCGCGGCCTGGCCGACGATGAAGCGCGCCGGGATGCCGGTCGACGCGCTGGCCGCCTGCGCGGGGCCCGCGAGCCGGTCGACGAACGCGTCGGCGTCCTGCACGCCGCTCGCGCCCTTCAGCGGCGGCGTCAGCGCGCTGCCGGCCGAGTAGCCGCGCGTGCCGGCGAGCCCGCCGTTGTTCGCCGCGTTCGCGTAGGCCTTCGCCATCGCGTTCATCGCGGCGAGGCCGCCTTCGTTACCCGACGTGCCGAGGCCGCCCGCGCCCAGGCCGGCCGCGCCGACGTCGGCCGCCGTGTCGCTGCCCGCGCCCTGCCCCGCATTGCGCAGCAACTGCTTCATCAGCGCGTCGGCGACGCCGATCCCGCGCGTCGACATCTGCTGCGCGAGCTGCTGGTCGAGCATCGACGTGTACAGCTTGGACGTATGCGAATCGAACAGCCCGCCGTCCGGCGACGCGTCGCGCATGCTCTTGAGCATCATCTGCGTGAACATCGCGTCGAACTGGCCGGCGACCGCCTTCGCGCCGGCCTGCGGCGACTGTTTCGCCTGCGCGCGCAGCGCGTCGAAACCCTGCACGTCGAGCGCGAAGCGCTGCGTGAGGTCGTTCGCGTTCGGAAGAGAGGCTGCCATTTAGATGATCTCCAGGTCGGCGCGCAGCGCGCCGGCGGCCTTCATCGCCTGCAGGATCGACATCAGGTCCGCGGGCGTCGCGCCGAGCGTGTTCAGCGCCTTCACGACGTCGGCGAGATTCGCGCCGGCCGTCACCATCTTCAGCGCGCCGTTGTCCTGCTTGAGCTGGATCTGCGACTGCTGCGCCACCACCGTCTGCCCGTTCGAGAACGGCCCCGGCTGCGATACCACCGGCTGCGTGTTGACCACGACCGACAGGTTGCCGTGCGCGACCGCGCAGCTCTGCAGCGTGACCATCTGGTTCATCACGATCGAGCCGGTGCGCGCGTTCAGGATCACCTTCGCCGCGGCCTTGTCCGGGCTCACGTCGAGGTTCTGCAGGCGCGCCATGAACGCGACCTGCTGCGCCGAATCGGCCGGCGCGGCGAGCTGGATCGTGCGGCCGTCGAGCGCCGTCGCGGTGCCAGGGCCGAAGCTCGAATTGACCGCGGACACGATCCGCTGCGCGGTGCCGTAGTCCATGTCGTTCAGTTGCAGCTGCAGCACGCCGTTCATCTGCGCGATCGCGTTCGGCACCGAACGCTCGACGATCGCGCCGCCGACGATCCGGCCGGCCGCGAGCTGGTTCACCTGCACGCGGCTGCCGTTCGCGCTCGCGCCCGCGCCGCCGACCGCCATGTTGCCCTGCGCAAGCGCGTAGACCTGGCCGTCCGCGCCCTTCAGCGGCGTGAGCAGCAGCGTGCCGCCGCGCAGGCTTTTCGCGTTGCCGAGCGACGACACGGTGACGTCGAGCGCCTCGCCCGGCCGCGCGAACGGCGGCAGCGTGGCGGTCACCATCACGGCCGCGACGTTCTTCAGCTGCATGTTGCTCAGCGACGACGGGCCGCCGTTGGCCGAACCGTTGTTGATCGAGATGCCGAGGTTCGCGAGCATGTTCGCGAGCGTCTGCGTCGTGAACGGCGTCTGCATCGTCTGGTCGCCCGTGCCGTCGAGACCGACGACGAGGCCATAGCCGATCAGCGGGTTGTCGCGCACGCCCTGGATCTGCGCGAGATCCTTCAGGCGTTCCGCGTGCGCGGGCGCCGCGCCGAGCACGCACGCCGCGAACACGAGGGCGAGCCGCGCGGCGGCATGCGCGCGGGCCGACAGCCGGTTGAACAGGGTCTTCTGCATCGTCATCACCACGGCGCGATGTTGAGGAAGAAGCGCTGCAGCCAGCCCATCGTCTCGGCTTCGTTGATGTAGCCCTTCGACGAGTATTCGATCTTCGCGTCGGCGACCTGCGTCGAGTAGACCGAGTTCGCGCCCGAGATCGTGTTCGGGTTCACGACGCCCGAGAAGCGCACGAATTCGTTGCCCTGGTTGATCAGCATCTGCTTCTCGCCGCTGACCACCAGGTTGCCGTTCGGCAGCACGTTGGTGACGGTCACCGTGATCGTGCCGTTGAACGTGTTCGCCGCGCTCGCGCCACCGGTCGCCGCGAACTTGTTGTTGCCGGCGGCCGACAGGTTCGCCTTCGCGAACAGCCCGCCGAGGAAGCCGGCCGTCGGCACGTTGAAGTCGGTGTTGCCCTGCCGGTTCGTGTTCGCGCCCGACGACTTGGTCGCGTTGATGTTCTCCGCGATCATGATCGTCAGGATGTCGCCGACGTTGCGCGGCCGCTGATCCTCGAAGAGCGGCCGCCCCGCGTAGCCGGGGTTGTAGATCGAGCCGGGCGCCTGCATCGACATCGGCGCCGGCGGCTGCGCCGTCATCGGCTGCTGGATGATCGGATCGCGCGGAATCTGCGCGCAACCGGCGGCGAGCGCCGCCACCGCGACCGCGCATGCGGCGCGGACGGTGGCTGACGGGAGGAGGCGAACCTGCTTCATGGCGACGACGGGACTTTCCTGTTAGCTCTTCATCTGCGTGACGGTCTGCAGCATCTGGTCGGACGTCGTCACGGCCTTGCTGTTGATCTCGTAGGCACGCTGCGTCTGGATCATGTTGACGAGCTCCTGCACGACGTTCACGTTCGACGCTTCGACGTAGTTCTGGTTGAGCACGCCCGCGCCGTTCAGGCCCGGCTGCGACACGTTCGGCGCGCCCGACGACGTGGTCTCGGAGAACAGGTTCTCGCCGCGCGCCTCGAGGCCGGCCGGGTTGATGAAGGTCGCGATCTGCAGCGAGCCGATCTGCACCGAGTTGGTCGAGCCCGCCTGCGTGACCGACACGACGCCGTCCTTGCCGATCGTCAGCGACGTCGCGTTCTGCGGGATCGTGATCGCCGGCAGGATCTGGTAGCCGCTCGACGTGACGAGCTGGCCCTGCGCGTTGGTCTGGAACGAGCCGTCGCGCGTGTACGCGTTCGTGCCGTCCGGCATCAGCACCTGGAAGAAGCCCGCGCCGTTGATCGCGACGTCCTTCGAGTTGCCGGTCTGCGTGAGGCCGCCCTGCGTGTACAGGCGCTCGGTCGCGACCTGCTGCACGCCGGTGCCGAGCTGCAGGCCCGACGGCAGCTCGGTCTGCTGCGTCGAGTTCGCGCCCGGCTGGCGGATGGTCTGGTACAGCAGATCCTCGAACACCGCGCGCGACGCCTTGAAGCCGTTCGTGCTGGTGTTCGCGAGGTTGTTCGAAATCACGTCCATCTGCGCCTGCTGCGCATTCATGCCGGTGGCGGCGATGTAGAGCGAACGGTTCACTTGTCAATTCTCCTGCGTGGGCTGGCGCGGGCGCTCAGCTGAAGTTGAGCAGCTGGTTCGCCGACTGCTCGTTCTGGTCGGCCGTCTGGATCAGCTTCGACTGAAGCTGGAACGCGCGCGCGTTGTCGATCATCGCGACCATCGCGGTCACCGGGTTGACGTTGCTGCCCTCGAGCGAATTCGGCGTAACGACCACGTTCGGGTCGGCGTCGGCCGGATTGCCGTCGGCGGTGCGGAACAACCCGTCGTTGCCGCGCGTGAGCGTGGCCGGATCGGGATTGACGAGCTTCATCTGGTCGACGATCGCGACCGCCGTCGGCGGGTCGCCCGGCATCAGCGCGGACACCGTGCCGTCCTTGCCGATCGTCACTTCCGCGTTCGGCGGCACCGAGATCGGGCCGCCGTTGCCGACCACCGGCAGGTTGCTCGCGGTGACGAGCTGGCCGTTCTCGTCGACATGCAGGTTGCCGGCGCGCGTGTACGCCTCGCTGCCGTCGGCCGCCTGCACCGCCAGCCAGCCGGCGCCCTGCACGGCGACGTCGAGCGGGTTGCCGGTGCGCGTGATCGGACCCGGCGCGTAATCGGCGCCCGGCGTCGACGCGAGCACGTAGGTGCGCGTCGTCGTCGGGTCGATGTTGCTGCCGTCGCCGAAATTCATCGGCACCGCGCGATACGTCGCGAGCTGCGCGCGAAAGCCCGTCGTCGACGCGTTCGCGAGGTTGTTCGCGACGATCGCCTGCTGGTCGAGCGACTGCGACGCGCCCGTCATCGCCGTGTAGATCAGTCGGTCCATGGCTGCCCGTTATCCGCGCTTACAGGTTGATGAGCGTCTGGTCGACGGTCTGCTGCGTCTTGATCGTCTGCGCGTTCGCCTGGTAGTTGCGCTGCGCGGTGATCAGGTTGACGAGCTGCGACGTGAGGTCGACGTTCGAGCTCTCGAGCGCGCTGCCCTGCAGCGTGCCGTGGTTCGTGCTGCCCGGCGCCGAGATCTGCGGCACGCCCGACGCGGAGCTCTCCGCGTACTGGTTGCCGCCGAGGTTCACCAGCCCGTTCGGGTTGTTGAAGTTCGCGAGCGCGATCTGGCCGAGCACGGACGTCTGGCCGTTCGAGTAGTTGCCGGTCAGCTTGCCGTCGGTGCCGATCGTGTAGGTCGTCAGCGTGCCGCTCGCGAAGCCGTCCTGCGCGAGGTTGTTCACGCCGTCCTTGCCGCCGTACTGCGTCGTGCCGGTCAGGTCGAGCGTGAGGTTCTGCGGCGTCGCCGAGCCGTCGGTGTTCGGCACCGTGAACTGGAACTGGCCGAGCGACGTGGTCGGCGTGGCCGGCGTGCCCGTCGTCGTGCTCTGGATCGCGCCCGACGAGTTGAACGTGACCGTCCCGAGGTCGTTCGTCGCGCCGCCCTGCACACCCGCGTATGCTTCCCACGTGCCGGCCGCCGACTTCACGAAATACATGTTGACCGCTTGCGAGCCGCCGAGCGAGTCGTATACCTGGATCGACGTCGAGTAGTTGTACGTCGTGTTGTCGGTCGCGTTGAACGGCGTCTTGGTCGGCACCGTGTCCTGCGAGTTCAGGTTGAACTGCGCGGAGATCTTGGTCGTCGCGGTCGGCGCGAGGTTGGTCGTCGGCGCCTGCAGCGGCACGGTCTGCGCGGTGTTGATCACGCCGCCCGCGTTGGCTGCATAGCCCATCAGGTTGCGGCCCTGCGAGTCGACGATGAAGCCGTTCTTGTCGCGCTGGAACGTGCCGTCGCGCGAGTACGTCGTCACGCCGTTGTTCGACATCTGGAAGAAGCCGTTGCCGTTGATCGCGACGTCGAGCGACGAGTTCGTCGTGGTGATCCCGCCCTGGCCGAAGTTCTGCTCGACCGAGTTCAGCCGCGTCCCGATGCCGATCTGCGTGTTGGTCGACGTCGCGACCGAGTTCGCGTACATGTCGGCGAACTGCGCGGTGCTCGACTTGAAGCCGACCGTGTTCGCGTTGGCGATGTTGTTGCCGATCACGTCGAGCGCGTTCGATGCACCCGAGAGGCCGCTCAGACCCTGTTGATAACCCATTTCGGTCTCCGTTTCGAGAATGCTCGATCAGTATCAGTTGGTGGTGGTGCCGCCGGCCGAGGACGAGGACGACGCGGTGTTCGGGAAGATCGACGCGACCTGGGTCAGCCCCACCGTCGTGCCGTTCGACAGCACGAGCCCCGCCGTGCCGTCCGCCTGCTTGATCACGCTCTGCACCGTCGCGGCCGCGAGCGTCGTGGCCGGCTGCGGCGTGCCGTTGCTGTCGGTGTACGACGCGCTGACCGTGTACTTGCCGTCCGGCAGCGCGTTGCCCGCCGAGTCGGTCGGCGTCCAGTTGAACGGCACGGTGCCGGCCGACTGCGCGCCCGCCTTGATCGTGTTCACCACGGTGCCCGCCGCGTTCTTCACGGTGATCGTCAGGTTCGACACCGAGCTCGACAGCGACACGCCGAACGGCGACGCCGCGCCGCCCTTCACCGCGACCGCGTTGCCCGGCGCGAGCACGTTCGTGCCGATCAGCAGCGCGGCCTGCGTCTGCTGGCCGGCCGTGAGCTGCGACGACAGCGACGTGAGCGACGTATTCAGCTGCGCGATGCCGCTCACCGTGTTGATCTGCGCGAGCTGCGACGTCATCTGCGAGCTGTCGACCGGGCTCGTAGGATCCTGGTTCTGCAGCTGCGTGACGAGCAGCTTCAGGAACGTCGCCTGCAGGTCGCTCGCCGACGTGCCGTTGGTCGACGACACGTTGTTGGTGTTCATCGTGTCGGTCGGCAGGTTCGACACGTTCGTGCCGTTGCTGCCGATCGTCGTGCTGGAGGAAGTCATCCTGGGTGGCCTTCTGTCTGGACTTTCGGAACTGTCGGGTCTGTAAGGTCGGTCGGCGCGCGGCTTACGAGCCGATCGTCAGCGTCTTGAGCATCAGCGTCTTCGCGGTGTTCAGCGTCTCGACGTTGGCCTGGTACGAGCGCGACGCCGAGATCATGTTCACCATCTCCTGCACCGGGTCGACGTTCGGCATCTGCACGTAGCCGTTCGCGTCGGCGGCCGGGTTCGACGGGTCGTAGGTCGACTTCATCGGCGACGGGTCGTCCATCACCTTCGTCACGCGCACGCCGCCCACGCCCTGGCCGGACGCGGTGCGCGCGCCGCCGATCGGGTCGGTCGCGAACACGACCTGCTTGGCCTTGTACGGCTTGCCGTCGGGGCCGGTCGCGCTGTCGGCGTTCGCGAGGTTCGACGCGGTGACGTTCAGGCGCTGCGACTGCGCGGACAGCGCCGAGCCGGCGACGCCGAAGATGTTCATCAACGAAGGCATGGAAGCTCCTTTTGCTCGGATTCGGAGGCGGCGCGCGCCGTCACTGGTTCGTCGTGATCGCGGCGATCATCGCCTTGATCTGCTGGGTCATCACGGTCATCCCGGTCTGGTAGTGCAGCGCGTTGTTCGCGAACTGCACGCGCTCGACGTCGAGATCGACCGTGTTGCCGTCGAGCGACGGCTGCAGCGGCATCCGGTACTGCGCGCGGCCGTAGTCGTCCGCCGGGCCGCCCGTCGGGATCAGCTTCGCGGTGCCGGCCATGTGCCCCGCCGCCGTCGACACCATCGACATGCCGCTCGTCACGCCGGCCGGCTGCGTCATCGGCAGTTGCGCGGCGTTGCTCGGCGCGAGGCCGCCATTGGCCTGCTTCAGCGAGCGCGCGAGCGTCGACGCGAAATCGACGTCGCGGGCCTGGTAGCCGGGCGTGTCGGAGTTCGCGATGTTCGACGACAGCAGTTCCTGCCGGTAGGCGCGCACGTCGAGCGCCTGTCGGCCGAACGCGAATTCCGCATCGAGTTTGTCCAGCATGTGTGCGTCTCTCCGTATGAAGCGCTGCACGCCCCTCGCGCCGGATGGCGACCCGAGAGGCTTTTTTCCATGACAGCGATGGTAGGCGCCGGACGCAACCGGCAATCGGGCGAATAACGCGGCAAAGGCCCCCTCTATTCATCGTTTGCGCGACGGCCCCGCTCCCTAGAATGCGAAGCGGAGCAACGGATCGGGGATCGGGCAATGACTGGCAGCGCACTTCGCGGAAGGAACGGGCGGCTCCTGCACGTCCGGCGTGCGTTTGCGCGTGCCTTTGCGCTCTCCGCGGCACTGTGGATCGCCGCCCCGGCCGCGCACGCGGACGACGGGATGATCGTGATTCCCGGGCGCGGCGAGACGGCCGAAACCGCGCTCGCGCACGCCAATGCGGCAAGCGGCGGGCAGTTCGCCGGGAATGCGGCGATGGCGCCGGGTGCGGGCCTCGCGCCGGACGCGGGTCGCTCGACGAGCGGCACGGGTGCCGCCAGCACCGGCTACGCGCCGCAACCGGCCGGCACGATGGTCGTGACGACCGTCCCGCCACCGGCTGCTGTGGCACCGGCACCGGCGCCCCACCCCGTCTACGCAGCCGCCCGCGCCGCGTCGGCGTTGCCGGCGCCGCGCGCGACGCCGGGTTCCGCCAACCCGGCCCCGGCGGCCAATCCCACCAATGCCGCCCAGCCCGCGACGCCGCCCGGCCAGCAGGATCCCGAGTCGATCCGCCGCGCGGCCCTCGCGTTCCTGCAGCAGCAGATCGCGGGCCTGCCCGGCAAGACCACCGCGACGGTCACGACCGCGTTTCCGCGCGGGCTCGCCGCGTGCACGACGCTCGAGCCGTTCATGCCGACCGGCGCGCGCCTGTGGGGCCGCACGACGGTCGGCGTGCGCTGCGCGGGCGAGCGGCCGTGGACCGTCTACCTGCAGGCGAAAGTCACCGTACAGGCCACCTATTACGTCGCCGCGCGCCAGATCGCGCCCGGCGAGCCGCTCTCCGCGGCCGACCTGGTCGCCCGCGACGGCGACCTGACGGTGCTGCCGCTCGCGGTGATCACCGATCCGGCGCAGGCGATCGGCTCGACCGCGCTCGCGCGCATCTCGGCCGGGCTGCCGCTGCGGCAGGACCTGCTGAAGAGCGCGGCGTCGGTGTCGGCCGGCCAGACGGTGCGGGTGGTCGCGGCCGGGCCCGGTTTCACGATTTCGGCCGAGGGCAGCGCGCTGGCGAATGCCGCGCCCGGCCAGTCGGTCAGGGTGCGGATGGCGGCGGGCCAGATCGTCACGGCGATCGTCAAGGACGCCGGCACCGTGGAGATTCCGCTGTAGGGACGGATCCTGCGGCAAGAATGTAAAGAATTGTTTATTCGGAGCATTTCGGGCTCGCGATGCTAAAGTTCGGGCCGACCCGGCCGTTATCTGGGTCAAACCGAACAGGAAACCCATCGTGAAGATCGATTCCACTCCGAACCCGAGCCCCCTGGCGCCGACCGGCAACGGCGCGACCCGTGCGCCATCCGGCGCGGCCTCGTCTTCGTCCGCGCAGGCGGCCGACGCAGGGTCGACCGGCGGCGACACGACCGTGAACCTGTCGGGTCTGTCCGGCCAGTTGCGTTCGGTATCCGCGTCCGGCAACGCCGATATCGACACGGGCCTCGTCCAGTCGATCAAGGACGCGCTGAACAACGGCACGTTGACGATCGATGCGAGCAAGATCGCCGACGGCATATTGAATACCGCCCGCGAGCTGCTGCAGCAGCAGCGCCCGGGCAACTGAAGCCGGCCTCGCGGCCGGTCCCCCGGTCTACCGGTTTGCCGGCGCGCCCAACCCGCGCCGGCGCGACGAGCATGACGCGATGAGAGAAGAGCTGCTGGCCACGGTCAACGACGAACACGCGACGGTCGAGGCGTTCGCGTCCCTGCTCGCCTACGAGGAAAAGGCGCTGACGATGGCCCAGCCGCTCGAGATGCTGCCCGGGATCGTCGAGAAGAAGAGCGAGCTGATCGACCGGCTCGCGCAGCTCGAACGCACGCGCGACACCCAGCTTTCCGCGCTCGGCTTTCCGGCCGGCAAGAAGGGGATGGACCAGGCCGCCGAGCGCGATGCGCGCCTTGCCGGCCGCTGGCAGCTGCTGCAACAGGCCGCCGAACGCGCGCGCCAGGCCAATGCGAACAACGGGATGCTGATCCGGATCCGGATGGACTACAACGAGCGCGCGCTCGCGGTACTGCGCTCGGCGCCCGCGCCGGCCGGCGTCTATGGCCCCGACGGGCGCGTATCGGCGCTCATGCGCTGAAGCACGGACTGACCAATCGAGCGACCGGCAGCGGCGCCGCTGCCTTTCCTGCCGCACCACCTCATAGCAGCTCGCAGTACCTCGCAGCACCTCGCCGCCATTCGCGGCTTCCCGAGTTTCGACAGACCGGGCTCGAACCCGGCACCCACGGTCCCTTCCGATACACGGCTGCGCAGCCGCGCCGCCGTCCCGTCACAACAATCAGAAGAGGGCCGCATGCCATATTTCCGCATTCCGTTTTCGTACCGCATCGCCGCCGTTTCCGCCGCCGCGACGCTGGGCACCGCATTGACGCTGTCCGCCGCACAGGCCGCCGGCGCCGCGCCGCTGCCCGTGCCGACGGGCGACATGTCGCTGTCGCCGGCCGGCCCCGACGTCGTGCCGCCGGCCGCCCCGGCTACGCCCGGCGCGACGCCGCGCGCGCCGCGCCGCGGCTCCGACACCTACACGTACCTGCGTTGCTGGTACCGGATCGACGCGGATCCGCTGAAGCCGGCCGCGACCTACGAATGGGCGCGCGACCCCGCCGGCGGCGACTGGTATCGCGTGTCCGGCTACTGGTGGGCGGACGGCATCACGCAGTGGAAGAACATGTTCTACAGCACGACGACGCAGGACACGCTCGCCGACGTGTGCCGCAAGACGCTGGCCGCGAAAGGCATCAGGTCCGACCTCGTGCAGGCGGTCGCGGCGAACAACGCGCTGTCGTTCAACTACACGGTGTGGACCGTCGACGCCGCGCAACAGGACGCACGCGTCAACAAGCTGATCGTGTTCGGCGACAGCCTGTCCGACACGCAGAACATGTTCAACGCGAGCCAGTGGAAGCTGCCGAACGCCACGAGCTGGAATGCGGGGCGCTTCAGCAACGGCCCGGTGTGGGCCGAATATCTCGCGAACGCGCTGCGGCTGCCGTTCTACAACTGGGCGATCGGCGGCGCGGCGACCGACCAGTACCTCGTCGTGCCGGGCCTCGTGCAGCAGATCGACTCGTGGCGCGAATACATGGATCGCGCACCGGACTACCGGCCCGCCAACACGCTGTTCGCGGTGTTCGCGGGCGGCAACGACCTGGTGAACTACGGGCGCTCGCCCGAGCAGGCGGCGAATGCGGTGCGCGACAGCCTCGAGCGGCTCGCCGCGGCCGGCGCGACGCGGATCATGCTCGTCACGCTGCCGGACGTGTCGCGCGCACCGGTGTTCGCGACGCGCACCGACACGGCAAACGTCGCCGTGCAGGTGAAGGACTACAACCGGCGCCTCGCCGACGCGGCCGCCGCGCTGCGCGCCCGTTACGGCGCGACGCTGCGGCTCGAGGTGTTCGACGCGTACGCGCTGTTCGACGACCTGCTGAGCCATCCGGCCCAATACGGCTTCGACGACGCGAAGCGCGCGTGCCTCGACATCCCGAAGCCGTCGTCGCTCACCTACCTGAGCGCGCAGACGCCGCGTGCGGACTGCCGCGACCCGGCGCGCTTCGTGTTCTGGGACACGCTGCACCCGACGACACGCACGCACGCGTGGCTCGCCGAGCGGATCGCGCCGTTCGCGCGGGCGCGCCTGCTGAACTGACCGGCGCGGGCGGCGGTGCCTACAGCAGCGGACACGCGGTAACCTGCGTGCCGCGCTCGACGCACAGCCGCTCGTAATCGCGCAGGTACGCGCGCTCGTCGTCGTCCAGCAGGTCGAGATCGATCAGGTCCCAGTCGTAGCCGACCGTCACGATGTTCTCGAACGTCACGGTGTCCGGCTGCGCGTCGTCCTGACGGATGATCACGATGTTCTCGATCCGCACGCCGCCCTTGCCCGGCAGGTAGATGCCCGGCTCGACCGAAATCACCGCATTCGGCACGAGCCCGTACTGCGCGCCCGGCGCGAACCGCACGCCGCCCTCGTGCACGTGAATCCCGACGCCGTGCCCGGTGCCGTGGCCGAAATCGTGGCCGTGATCGCGGCACACCTGCCGCACGAGCGCATCGACGTCGCCGCCCTTTGCCGTGCTCGGGAAGCGCGTGACGAGCCCCTTGATGCAGGCCTTCAGCGCGACCGTGTAGATCTCGCGCTGCCACGGCTGCGCGACCGTATCCGGGTGCGTCCGGCGCAGCACCACGCGCGTGCAGTCCGTCGCGAAGCCGGCTTCGTAGTACGCGCCGCTGTCGAGCAGCACGAGTTCGCCTTCCGTCAGCTCGACGTCGGCGCTCGCCGCCGTGTAATGCGCGAACGCGCTGTTCGCGCCGTTCGCGGCGATCGACGGAAACGTCAGCGCAACCGCGGAGCGCGCGGCGTATGCATCGTTGATCGCGCGCGCCAGATCGTATTCGGTATGGCGCACGCCCGGCTCGCCCGGCTCGCCCGTCTTCGCCCAGCGCATCGTCTCGGCGATCGCCGCGGAACTGCGCGCAAACGCGTCGCGGAACCGGTCGAGCACCGCCGGCGTCTTGCCGGCCCGCATCGCCTCGACCGGGTTGAAGTCGGCATGCCGCGCGTGCGGCCACACCCGCTTCACCGCGTCGACGAGCGCGCAGTTCACCGATTCGAAGCCGTAGCACACGTGCTCGACCGCGAACGGCGCGAGAAAGCGCTCGAGCGCCGCGACATCGCGCCGGATCACATGCAGCGCCGGATACGATTCGAGCATGACCTCGCAGTGGTCGCAGCCTTCCGGCAGGAACAACGCCACCTGCCCGCCCACCGCGAACAGGAAGCCGAGGTGCGACGACGCATTCGGGATGTGATAACCGCGGCTGTTCAGCAGATACGCGAGGTCGTCCGATGCGCAGGTGAAGAAGGCGGTCCTGCCGTCCGGCGCGCCGGTGTGCGCGGCGAGCTTGGTGTTCAGCGCGTCGAGGTTCTGCGCGACGCTCAGGCCGGTCATCGCTTCCGGCACCTCGAAGATCGGCCGCTCGACGACCCAGCCCGGCAACGCGATCGCGAGATCGATCTCGCGATCGGCGAGACTCGTCCAGTCGAGCGACGCGGCCTGCGTCTGCCCGAACAGGCGATCGCGCTGCGCGACGCTGATCCGCCGCGCGTCGTAGCCGACCCGTGCGAGCCGGCTCCCGTGCGCGACCAGCCAGTCGGCCATCGCCTGCCAGATCGTCACGTTCATCCCGAGCTTCTCGATGCGCACGCGTGCCGGATCGCACTGCTGCTCGGCCTGCAGGTGATAACGGCCGTCGACGAACAGCACGAACGGCGGCACGCCGAGCGCCTGCGCGGTCGCCGCGCTCAGGAAGATCCCGCAGCCGGCCGAACCGTCGAAGCCCGACAGCGCATAACGCGGGTTGTTGCTGCGCGGCAGGTACTCGGTCACGTATTCGTCCTGCGACGTGACCAGCACCGCATCGAGCCGCGCGGCGTCGAGCAGGCGCGACAGGGCCGCCTGCGTGTCGACGACGGACGCGTCGTACGGGGGAAGGCCGGAGAAGCTGTATTTCAGTCGATCGATCATCGGAAGCCCGTTATGCATTGTTGTCGGCGGCCGGCGGTGACGCGGCGGGGGTACAGGCCCAAAGCGGGCCCAAAGCAGGCCTGACGCGGCCCGGCGCCGCTGCACGGTCGACACTCGACCCGGCGCGGCACGACGCCGGGCCGCCGTACCGTCCCGGCGGCGGTCCCTTTAAAAAATTTCGTCTCACTTAACTTTTTTTGATGCGCGCGACAGAATCTAGAGCACGCTGAAATTGAGGTCAAGCTGAAATTTTCGTAGGGCTAAAATCGGCATGACGCTTGCGGATCCCGGCACAACGGGCGTTCGTCCGGCGGCACCGCGCGGTACAATGCGCCGGCATCGCCGCCCCGACGGCCGTGCTTCATGCGGTGCGCGGAATTCCCTGTCCGGCGACTGCACCGCCCGTCCGCCCGCCTCCCGATTCGTTGCCGCGAAAGAGATTCATGGATTCAGACCTCATGCGTATCGGCCAGCGCATTCGCCGCCTGCGCCGGGAAGCGAAGAAGACGCTGCAGGAAGTCGCGACCGAAGCGAAACTGTCGGTCGGGTTCCTGTCCCAGGTCGAGCGCCATCTCACGGGCATTTCGCTGTCGTCGCTCGTCAACGTCGCGAAGGCGCTCGACGTGCCGCTCGGCGCGCTGATCGACCAGCCACGCCAGGTGCGGCCCGATTCGCACGAGGGCAGCCGCAAGGCGTACGCGCTCGACGCCACGTCGCAATGGTACGAACGCCTGTCCACCACGTTCGACGGCAGCCAGATCAACGCGCTCAAGGTGCGGATGATGGAAGGCTACCGCTCGGAATGGGTGGCGCACGGCGGCGACGAATTCGTGTATGTGCTGGCCGGCCGGATCTGCTTCACGATCGGCAAGAAGCATTACCCGCTGTCGCCCGGCGACTCGCTGCACTTCGACGCGCGCAAGCGGCATCGGGTCGCCAACGTGGGCGACGGGCCGGCCGAGCTGATCGCGGTCGGCACGCTGCCGCTGTTCGACGACCGTCGCGCCGGGTTCGTGTCCGCGACGACGGACACCACGAAACCGGCCCCCGTCGTGCGCGCCACGGCGGACGAACCGCGCACGAGCCGCCGCGCGCCGGCGCCCGAACGGGCGGATCGCGATCGGGCCGCCGGCTCGGTGAAAAAAGACCAGAAGGCGGCAGCCAAGCCGCGCGCGGCCGCCGGCAAACGCGTGGCGGCCGCCAAGCCGGCACGCAAGAAGAAGCCGTAACGGCTTTGCAGGCGCGCGACGCGCGCCCTTCCTGCCGCCCTTCCTGCCGCCCTTCCTGCCGCCCTATTCGCCGATCGCGAGCGCCTGCGCGACAGCCTCGATCCGCGCGCGATGCACGGCCTCCCGGATCTTCTCCGTATCGTTGCCGATGCCGCGCGCGATCGCGCCGGCATCGACGCTGCGCGCGGCCGCGAGCGCGACACGCAGCCGCTCGGCCTGCGGATACGGCTGCGTATCGAGCCCGAGCCGCCCGCGCGCATCCGATTCACACGCCTGCAGCATCTCGGCGAAACGCGCCGGCTTGCGCAGCGCATCGCTGCGCTCGAACAACCGCACCAGCGCGGCCGCGCCCATCTCCATCACGCGATGCAGGTTGCCGTGCTCGCGCGCGACCACGAGCGCGAGATCGCGGCATTCGTTCGGCACGCGCAGCCGTTCGCACAACGGCTTGAGCAGGTCGACGCTGCGTCCCTCGTGGCCGATATGGCGCGGCAGCACGTCGGCAGGCGTCGTCGCCTTGCCGAGATCGTGCGTGAGCGCCGCGAAGCGCACCGGCAGCGAATAACCCTGCTTCGCCGCATAGTCGACGACCATCATCACGTGCACGCCGGTGTCGACCTCCGGGTGGTAGTCGGCGCGCTGCGGCACGCCCCACAACGCATCGACTTCGGGCAGGATGCGCGCGAGCGCGCCGCACTCGCGCAGCACCGCGAACATCCGCGACGGTTTCACCTCCATGAGCCCGCGCGCGATTTCCTGCCAGACGCGTTCGGGCACGAGCGCGTCGACCTCGCCCGCATCGACCATCCGCCGCATCAGCGCGAGCGTTTCATCCGCGACCGTGAAATCCGCGAACCGCGCGGCAAAGCGCGCGATGCGCAGGATCCGCACCGGATCCTCGACGAACGCATCGCTCACATGGCGGAACACGCGCGCGCGCAGGTCGGCCTGCCCGTCGAACGGGTCGATCACGGGCCCGACCAGTTCGCCCTCCGGGCTCACCTCGCGCGCCATCGCGTTGATCGTCAGGTCGCGCCGCGCGAGATCCTCGTCGAGCGTCACGTCCGGCGCGTAATGAAACTGGAAGCCGTGATAACCGGCCGCCGTCTTGCGCTCGGTGCGTGCGAGCGCGTACTCCTCCTGCGTCCGCGGATGCAGGAAGACCGGGAAATCCTTGCCCACCGGCCGGAAACCCTGCGCGGCCATCTGCTCGGGGGTCGCGCCCACCACCACGTAGTCGCGGTCCTGCACGGGCACGCCGAGCAATTCGTCGCGGATCGCACCGCCTACAGCGTAGATGTTCATGGCTGCGGCTCGAATTCGGCGATCACGTTCGTTTCACGGCGCGCGGCGTCGATCCAGCGCTGGACGGCCGGCAGCGCCGTCACGCGGGCCGCATAACCGGCCGCCTCCGGCGACAGGCCCGGCGCGTACGTGTTGAAGCGCATCACGACGGGCGCGTACATCGCATCGGCAATCCCGAATTCGCCGAACAGGAACGGCCCGCCCGACGCCTCGAGGCACGCGCTCCACAACGCGTCGATGCGCGCGACGTCGGCGAGCGCATCGGGCGTCGCGCCGCGCCCCGGCATCGACGCGCGCACGTTCATGCCCATCTGCGTGCGCAGCGCCGCGAAGCCCGCATGCATCTCGGCCGCGACGCAGCGCGCATGCGCGCGCTCGAGCGGATCGGCCGGCCACATCGGAAACTGCGGATAGCGTTCGGCGAGCGTCTCGGCGATCGCGAGCGAATCCCAGATCGCGACGCCGTGGTCGTCGATCAGGCACGGCACCTTGCCGGACGGCGAATACTCGAGGATGCGTGCGGCCGTGTCGTCGTGGCGCAGCTCGATCGCGATCTCGTCGAACGGGATGCCGAAATGCACGAGCAGCAGCCACGGACGCATCGACCACGACGAGTAGTTCTTGTCTCCAATGACGAGTTTCATGACGGTGTTCCGGAAAGCGAGAAGATGAAAAGGGCGAAGCTGAACGACGGCACCCGGGCCGGCCTAGCGGCGCGAGCGGAACCAGTCGAACCGGGACCGCTGCGCGGCCTGGCCGAGATACGCGGGCGCGATGCTTTCGAGACTCGCGGGCGAGATCCCGAGCTCCGGCGCGAGCGGCCCCGACAGCACGTTCGGCACCGACATCGTCGCGAGATTGTCGCGCGTGAGCACGGGCTCGCCGGGCAAGCATTCGAACACGCTCGCCTGCAGCCGCGCGAGCGCGTCGGGCAGCCGCACGATGCGTGCCTGCCGGCCGACCAGCGTGCCGCAATAGCGGACCAGCTGCTCGAGCGTGTAGACGGTCGGGCCGCCGAGTTCGTAGGTCTTGCCGTGCGCGGCCGCGAGATCGAGCGTGTTGACGAACGCACGCACGACATCGCCGACGAACACGGGCTGGAAGCGCGCGTCGGGCATCGCGAGCGGCAGCACGGGCACCGTGCGCTGCAGGTTCGCGAACGTGTTGAGGAACGCATCGCCGGGGCCGAACACGACCGACGGGCGGAAGATCGTCAGCGCGAGCGAATCGGTCGCCGCGATCGCATGCAGCGCGGCCTCGCCGTCGCCCTTCGAGCGCTGGTACATGCTCGCGCCATGCGAATCGGCGCCGAGCGCGCTCATGTGCAGCACGCGCTGCACGCCCGCCTCGGTGCAGGCGGTCGCGAGCGCGGCCGGCAGCGTGACGTGCGCGCGCTCGAAGCCGGGCCCGTAGGGCGTACCGCGGCCGCCGTGCAGCACGCCGACGAGGTTGATCGCCGCGTGCGCACCGGCGACGAAGCGCGCGAGCGTGCGCGTGTCGAGCGCTTCGAGCTCGACGATTTCGACCGGCAGCATCTGCAGGTGGCGCGCGTGGTCGCGCCGGCGCGTGCCGATCCGTACCTGCTTGCCGGCTTCGATCAGCGCATTGACGAGCCGGCTGCCGATGAAGCCGGTGCCGCCCAGCAGCGCGACGGTCTGGCGATCCATGATGTGGGCCTCAAAAGAACACTGCCGCGTCTCGCGCGGCAGTGTGAAGATTGCTTATCAGGGCGAGATCATGCCTAGACGTTTCTTCAACGACTGCGGTTTGCCCTCGAAGAGCGCCGCGTAGTAGACGGTGTTCGACAGCACGTTCTTCACGTAGTCGCGCGTCTCGTTGAACGGAATCGTTTCTGCGAAGATCGCGCCTTCGACCGGCTGCGTCAACACCTGGCGCCACTGGCGCGGCCGGCCCGGGCCCGCGTTGTAGCCGGCCGTGGCGAGCACCGGCGAGCTGTCGAAGTTGTTGTAGATGTCCGCCAGATACCAGGTGCCGAGCTGGATGTTGGTATCGATGTCGTGCATCTGCGTGCGCGAGATCGTGCCGAGGCCGAGCTTCTTCGCGACCATCTGCGCGGTGGCCGGCATCAGCTGCATCAGGCCGCCCGCGCCCACCGACGAACGCGCGCTCGTGATGAAGCGCGACTCCTGGCGGATCAGCCCGTACGCCCATTCGGTGTCGAGACCCGTCGACTGCGCGTAGCGCTCGACGATGTTGCGGTACGGCGACGGGTAGCGCAGCGTGAAATCGTGCTCCGCTTTCGTGCGGTCGGCCGTGTTGACCGTGCGGTCGAGCAGGTCGACACGCTTGCCGTACTCGGCGGCCGCGAGCAGCTGGCGATCGGTCATCCCGCGCAGCGGCCAGTTCCATTCGCGGTTGCCCTCGAGGCGCAGGTTCAGCGCGTAGAAACGCTGCGCGAGCGCGAAGCCCGGAATCTTGCCCATCGCGTCGATCTCGGCGTCGCTCACCTTCGTGCGCGGCGGGATCGTCGTGCGCTGGCCGAGCTCTTCACCGGCGAGCTGCCCGTAGAAGTTGTACTGCCCGGCGACCTGCTCGAATTCCTGGTTCGCCTGCAGCGTGTCGCCGCTCTGCTTGAGCGCGCGCGCATGCCAGTAGATCCACGCCGGATCGTCGCGCAGCGACGGCGGCATCTGCTCGATCGACCAGCGCACCATCGGCCAGTTGCCGGCGAGCAGCGCGGCGCGCGTGCGCCATTCGTAGCCCGGGTTCGACAGCGGCGCATTCTTGGATTTCGCATACCAGACCGATGCGAGCGGCGAGCGCTTGATCGCGCCCTGGTAGCCGATCGCGCCCCACGCGATCGCCTGCTCCTGTTTGGTCAGCGAAGGCGCGACCGTCGTGAGCATGCCGGCGGCCGCGTCCGGATCGTTGCGCGCCATGCGGCCGAGCGCGATCAGCGCGAGCTGGTGCGACGTCGCGTCGGGGCCGACGCCGCGCGCGAGGTACAGCGGCGGCGCGCTCGTCGCCTGGTCGAAGCCGACCGGACGCGCGCCGAGCGCGTCGACGATCTTGCCGCCGAGCGTCGTGTAGTTCTGCTCGTACGCGAGGCGCGCCTGCTGCCACACGTCGTCGCTCGTGAACTGCTGGTTGACCGTCAGCGCGGTGATCAGGTCGACGCATGCGTCGCCGTAATTCTTCGGCTCGACGAGCAGCGCACGCGCCGCATCGGCGACGTTCTCGCCGCGCGCCGCGCGCGATTCGAGCGCATAACACTTGACCTGCGTGTCGTCGTCGAGCACGAAGCGCTTGTATTGATCGTCGAAGTTGCGCCAGTCGTGGCGCGCACCGAGCACGAGCAGGTAGTCGTTGCGCAGGCGGTCGGCGATCGCCTGGCCATCGTAGCGCTGCAGGAACGACTGCACGGGCGCGTCCGGCGCATCCACGCGCGCGCGGCCCGTCGAATCGAACAACTGCGGCTTGATCTGGAAATACTCGACGTAGGACGGTACCGGATAGTTCGGAATCATCGACGCGAGCTGCGCGGCTTTCGCGGCGTCGTTGCGGCGCGCGGCTTCACGAAGCTGCACGAAGGTCTGGTCGTCCCCGGAGACCGTATCGTCGTTCGGTGCGGCGCACGCGGCCGTGCCCGCGACGAGCGCGGTGGCCGAAAGCGTCAGCGCGACCGCGCGATATACTCGGAAAAGGCTGTTCGACATCGTTTTGAATGGAGCACGAAGTGAGCGAAAGCATAGCACGCAACCCTGTGCCGAACCCGAAGGTTGCGCTACGCAAAACGCTGTCCGGCGCGCGTCGCGACGCCGCGTCGCAACCCGCCGCGAATGCCGCGCTCGACGCGCGGCTGCGCACGCTGCTCGAACGGCTCGCACCGCGCACGGTCGGGTTCTACTGGCCGCTGCCGGGCGAATTCGATGCGCGCGAGGCGGTGCTCGCCTGGTGCGCGGCCGGTGCCGGCCGGCGCGCGGCGCTGCCCGTGATCGGCGAGCGGCACACGCCGCTCGAGTTCCATGCATGGGACACGCACACGCCGATGCGCGAAGGCCATCACCGGATTCCGGAACCGGCGTCGGGAATCGTCGTCGTGCCCGACCTGTTGCTGATTCCCTGCGTGGGATTCGATCCGCAGCGCTACCGGCTCGGCTACGGCGGCGGCTATTACGACCGCACGCTCGCCGCGTGGCCGGCCAGCCAGCCGCCCGTGACGGTCGGCATCGCCTATGAAGCGTGCCGCGTCGACGCACTGCCGGCCGAAGCGCACGATCTCGCACTGGGCTGGATCGTGACCGACGGCGCGCTCTACCCGGCCGCCGGATGATGCGGCGGGCGCCGCCGCGTCCGTCGTCGCACGCCCGCCGGCGCATTGCCGCGCGCCACGGCCGGCGCAACCCCGGCCCTGACCCAACCGTTTACAGCGACGCCGCCGCGCGCGCGGCCGTGTCGTACAGGCCCGATGCGTTGCGCAGCAACTGCGCCGCGTCGCCGATCTGCTCGTTGGTGAGCCCGCTGTCCTTCAGCGTCTCGATCAGGCAGTGCTCGCGCACCTCGCGGTACTTCAGGCACAGGTCGCGGCCCGCGTCGGTCGCGAAGAAGAACACTTCCTTGCCGTTCTTCTCGCTCTTCACATAGCCGCGGGCGATCAGTTTTTTCAGCGCATAGGTCGCGACGTGCGTATCCTCGATATTGAGCACGAAGCAGATGTCGGCGAGCTTCTTCTTGCGTTCACGGTGGCTGACGTGATGCAGCAGCGACACCTCGACCGCCGTCATGTCCTTCGCGCCGGCCGCCGACATGCAGCGCACCATCCACCGGTTGAACGCGTTGCCTGCCATGATGAGCCCGTATTCGAGCTCCGACAGCTCCGCGCTCGAATCGGAAACGAGGTGTTCGGATGACACGATCTTGGTCGCAGGACGCTTCATGTAAAGACGGAGCAAGCCGGATGACAGGGTGTGCCGAGTGTACGCCAGAAGCCCGGACATACGGGCTAGGCGAAAACGCTTATTGGGAAGTTGTCGATATTTTATTGACAATGTGCGCTAACATTGCCGTCCGAACCGTGCCAGTCCGATGACGCCACCCCGCATTTATCCGCTCGGCGATGCCGCCCTCGTCTGCGAGGTGCCGCCGCCCGCCACGCTCGATTGCCAGCGCCGCGTCTGGGCCGTTGCCGAGGCCGCGCGCGCGTGGCCCGACGTGATCGACGTCGTCCCCGGCATGAACAACCTGACCATCGTGTTCGACCCGCTCGTCGCGACGGCCGACTCGCTCACGCCCGCGCTGCGTGACGCGTGGGAGACGGCCGACGTCGAGCATGCGGACGGTCGCGAGGTCGAAATCCCGGTCGAGTACGGCGGCGCCGCCGGCCCCGACCTGGCGGCCGTCGCCGCCCATACCGGCCTGTCGGCCGACGAAGTCGTCGCGCGCCACGCAGCCGGCGCCTACGTCGTGTTCTTCGTCGGCTTCCAGCCGGGCTTCGCCTATCTCGGCGGGCTCGATGCCGCGCTGCACACGCCGCGCCGCGCGGCGCCGCGCCTCGAGGTGCCGGCCGGCTCGGTCGGCATCGGCGGCGCACAGACAGGCATCTACCCGGCCACGTCTCCCGGCGGCTGGCAACTGATCGGCCGCACGTCGCACGTGCTGTTCGATCCGGCGCGGCCGCAGCCGACGCTGCTGCTGCCCGGCGACCGCGTGCGCTTCACCATTGCGGGAGTCGACGCGCGATGACCCAGAACAACGCACCGGGCACCATCGAGGTGGTGCGGGCCGGCCCGCTGTCCACCGTGCAGGATCTCGGCCGCCGCGGCTCGCGCCATCTCGGCGTCGCGCAGGGCGGCGCGCTCGACAGCCTCGCGCTCGAGGTCGGCAACCGGCTGGTCGGCAACCGTCCCGACGCGGCCGCCGTCGAAATCACGATCGGCCCGGCCGCCTTCCGCTTCACGCGCGCGACCCGCATCGCGATCACCGGCACCGAGTTCGGCGCCACGCTCGACGGCCGGCGCGTATATTCGTGGTGGAGCCTGCCGGTCGAGGCCGGGCAGACGCTCGTGCTGCCGGCCGCGAAACGCGGGATGCGCGGCTACCTGTGCATCGCCGGCGGCATCGACGTGCTGCCGATGCTCGGCTCGCGCAGCACCGATCTCGCGTCGCGCTTCGGCGGCCTCGGCGGCCGCGCGCTGCGCGACGGCGATCGCCTCCCGGTCGGCGTGCTTCCGGCCGGGATGGGCTGCCTCGCGGCCGATGCGCCCGAATTCGGCGTAAAGGCGCCGGCGTGGTGCGCGTTCGCGCGCGTCGACGAGCCGCCGCGCCGCCACCGCCCCGCGCATGCGCCGTGGGCGATGCCCGTGCGCGTGCTGCCGGGCCCCGACTACGCGTCGTTCGCCGCCGATGCGCAGCAGGCGTTCTGGGACGAGGAATGGCTCGTCACGGCGAACAGCAACCGCATGGGTTATCGGCTTGCGGGCGTCGAACTCGTGCGCGAGCGGCCGGCCGAGCTGCTGTCGCATGCGGTGCTGCCCGGCACGATCCAGGTGCCGCCGAACGGCCAGCCGATCGTGCTGATGCACGACGCGCAGACCACCGGCGGCTACCCGAAGATCGGCACGGTGATCCGTGCGGACCTGTGGAAACTCGCGCAGGCGCGGCTCAACCTGCCGATCCGCTTCGTGCGCACGACACCCGACGCCGCGCGCGCCGCCCTGATCGCAGAACGTGCCTACCTGCGGCAGATCGACGTGGCGATCGACCTGCGCGAGGAAGCGCGCCGCCGCGCCCAGTCGCGCGCGGCATGACGATGGCGGTAGCAGTACCGAAGGCAGTAGCAGCAAGAACGGGCCACGCAATCAGTGGACGAGGAACACCATGGAAATCGATCTGAATGCCGATCTCGGCGAAGGATGCGGATCGGACGAGGCGCTGCTCGACCTCGTCACGTCCGCGAACATCGCATGCGGGTGGCATGCGGGCGGCGCGAACGCGATGCGCGACTGCGTGCGCTGGGCCGTGCAGAAAGGCGTCGCGATCGGCGCGCATCCGAGCTTTCACGATCCGGAGAATTTCGGCCGCAAGGAAATGCAGTTGCCGGCCGGCGACATCTACGCGGGCGTGCTGTACCAGCTCGGCGCGCTGTCGGCGATCGCGCAGGCCGAGGGCGGGCGCATCGCGCACGTGAAACCGCACGGCGCGCTGTACAACCAGGCCGCACGCGACCCGATGATCGCCGATGCAGTGGTGTCCGCGATCCGCGATTTCGATCCGTCGCTCGCGGTGTTCGGGCTCGCGAACAGCGTGTTCGTCGCGGCCGCGCGGCACGCGGGGCTCGCCGCGGTGGAGGAAGTGTTCGCCGATCGCGGCTACCGCGCGGACGGCTCGCTCGTGCCGCGCAACCAGCCCGGCGCGCTGATCGACGACGAAGACACGATGATCGCGCGTACGCTGGACATGGTGCGCAGCCGTCAGGTGCGTGCGATCGGCGGCGAATGGGTGATGCTCAATGCGCAGACCGTCTGCCTGCACGGCGACGGGCCGCATGCGCTGGTGTTCGCGAAACGGATTCGCGCCGCGCTCGAGGCGGTGGGTGTCGACGTCGTCGCGCCCGGCATGCTGCAGGCCGACGAACGCGCATGACCCGGCCGGCTGCCTGATCCGTCGCACAAAAGAAAAAAGCGCCCTCGTGGCGCTTTTCCGTTGGCGCAATCGCTGCGGCTTGGCCGTCTGTCGATTCGCCCCCCGAAACCGTCTTTCGACGGTGACCGGAAAAATCTTCCGGATTAAAAAACGTCCGCCGCCGCCCGATCACTGCATTCCCCGGTCAGACGACGGAACGTTGCTTATCTGCAAGTCGGCCTGCATGCATGTTTTGTCCGACGATGATTGGCCCCGCCGTGCATGCAGACACTCCGCGGCCGGCACGTGCTTCACGTGCCGGCAACGCTAACCCCGCGCTTATTTCTGCTACCCCGTAGAACTTATCTATTCTTTTCATTTTTTCAACTTGTGGGGTGAAGAATAGATATTGGCGGAACGGGATGTCAATCGTTTTAAACGCTATTTTCCGACGATTCAAGGGTTTTCCTTATCGATTGCCGCCCACGCGCACGCGTTTCGCCGCGGGTGCGCGAGGCCAATCAAACAGGGGAAGATCGGTGCGGGCCGTCGGGCGCGATCAGTTCGCGTCGACCCGGTATCCTTGCTGGCGCAACAATTCGAGCACGCCGCGCGGGCCACCCAGATGCAGCGCGCCGATCGCGACGAACAGCGGCCGGTTCGGTGCGGCGATTGCCGTCATCCGTGCAACAAAGCGGCGGTTGCGCTCGTACACGATCTTGTTGTCGATCGACGCCGACAACACCTTCGAACGCGCGAGCCGTTCGCTCTTCGCGACGGCCCACGCCGAGATCGCATCGGCGTCGCCAATTCGCCACAGCCGGTGCAGCGCCTTGATGTCGTCGGCGTTCTGTGCAGGCGTCTGCACCATGTCCTGCGCGAGCATCTCGCGCTGCTCGGCGAGCGTCAGCCCGGTGAACGCGCGCATCTGTTCGGCGAGGGTCTCGAGCCCGATCACGCGGCCGCCCTTCTTCTTCAGGAACACGTTCTGCAACTGCGCCTCGGTGCCGTACTCGGTCTGCAGGCCGGCCGACAGCGAATCGTAGGTCTCGACGACGAGCGCCGCAAGCCACGGCCGCATCTTGCGGATCTCGGCGAGCGCGGCCGGGTTGCCGCGCAGGCGCGCCGCGAGCCGCTGCCACAGCGGCTCCGGCAGCAGGCGCTGCAGGCACGGGTAGCGGCATACGCCGTACTTCGACACGTCGTCCTGCGATTCGAGCAGGTCGTCGGGCGACAGTTCGAGCGCGAGCGTCGGCGACGCGGCGAGCGCCGCGAGAATGCGCGGCCGGAACGGCTGCGCGCTCGGGTAATCGGACGGATCGCCCGTGTGCAGCGTGCCGAGCACGTAGAGCGTGACACGCCCCTTGGTCGCGACGTAGAACGGCATGCGCGCGGGCTGCACACGCACCGCGCCGCTCGCGACCGTGCCGTTCGACACGGCGGGTGCATGAAAACCCGGCAGGCTCATGCCGGGCGGCGGGACTTGCGACGGATGGATCGGTGAAGTGGCCGGCGCGCGCCCTTCGGCGCGCGCGGATTCGACGGGAACCACGAGGCTGGCCGCCACGCACGCGCCGGCCAGCGCCGCGCCCGTGACGGTACGCACGCCCCAGCGCCGCGCGTAGCGGTACGCGCGCATCACGCGCGCGCCGCTTGCCCCCGCACGGCGCACGCCGGACGCGCGCGCCGCCATCACTTCAGGCATTCGCCTCCCCTACCTCCTCGGCCCGATGGCAGGCCACGCGCCGGCCGTCGACCTCGCGCAGCTGCGGCTCCTCCGCACGGCAACGCTCGACCGCATACGGGCAGCGCTGGTGGAACGCGCAGCCCGACGGCGGATTGAGCGGCGACGGCAGTTCACCCTGCAGCTTGATCTGCACGCGGCGGTCTTCCTCGAAGATCGCCGGCGTCGCCGACATCAGCGCGCGCGTGTACGGATGGCGCGGCCGCGCGTAGATCGTCGCCTTGTCGCCGAGCTCGGCGACGCTGCCGAAGTACATCACCATCACGTCGTCCGCGACGTGCTCGACCACCGACAGGTTGTGCGAGATGAACACGTAGCTCGTCTTGAACTGCTCCTGCAGATCCATGAACAGGTTCAGGATCTGCGCCTGGATCGACACGTCGAGCGCGGACACCGGCTCGTCGGCGACGACGATGCGCGGATCGAGGATCATCGCGCGCGCGATCGCGACACGCTGGCGCTGGCCGCCCGAGAACATGTGCGGATAGCGCTTCGCGTGTTCGGGCCGCAGGCCGACCGTGCGCATGATCTGCGCGATGCGCTGCGCGCGCTCGGCGGCCGTCAGGTTCGCGTTGATCTCGAGCGGCTCGGAGAGCGTCTGCTCGACGGTCTTGCGCGGATTCAGCGACGCGAACGGGTTCTGGAACACCATCTGCACGCGGCGGCGCAGGTCGGCGACCGTCTCGCGGTTCGCGCCGGCAACGTCCTTGCCGTCGATCGTCAGGTGGCCCGCGGTGGGCGTCTCGATCATCGTGAGCTGGCGCGCGAGCGTGGATTTTCCGCAGCCCGATTCGCCGACGACGGCGAGCGTCTTGCCGCGCTTCAGCGAGAACGACACGCCGTTCAGCGCCTTCACCGTACCCTGCCCGAACATCCCGCGTTTCACCGAATAGTGTTTCGCGAGGCCGTCGGCCACCAGCACGGCTTCCTCGTCGTGCGGCGTGGCACGCGTCTGATTGACTGCATTCATCGTGCACCTCCCGTCAGGTCGAGGTTGGAAACATTGAGCGGCTTGATGCAGCGCGCACGCATCGCATCGTTGGCCGGCACCAGCGTATCGAGCGCCGGCCGCGCCTTGCGGCAATCGTCGACGACGTACTTGCAGCGCGGCGCGAACAGGCACCCGGACGGGCGATCATCGCGGCCCGGCACCATGCCCGGCAATGCGGCAAGGCGACGCGCCCCCTTATTGTGCTCGGGAATCGCGGCGAGCAGCGCTTCGGTGTACGGATGATGCGGCGCGCGGAAGATGTCCGGCACGCGATTGGTCTCGATGACCTCGCCCGCATACATCACCGCGACACGCTGCGCGACTTCCGACACCACGGCCAGGTCGTGCGAGATCAGCACGAGCGCCATCCCGCGCTCCTTCTGCAGCTTCACGAGCAGGTCCATGATCTGCGCCTGGATCGTCACGTCGAGCGCGGTGGTCGGCTCGTCGGCGATCAGCAGCTTCGGGTTGCACGCGACGGCCATCGCGATCATCACGCGCTGGTTCATCCCGCCCGACATCTGGTGCGGGAACGACGCGATGCGGTTCTTCGCATCGGGAATGCCGACCTGGTCGAGCAGTTCGAGCGCGCGCCGGTGCAGCGCGTCGCCGCGCAGCCCTTCGTGCAGCTTCAGCACTTCCTTGATCTGGTAACCGACGGTGTAGCTCGGGTTCAGGCTCGTCAGCGCATCCTGGAACACCATCGCGATGTCCTTGCCGACGATCTTGCGGCGCGCTTTCGGCGATGCCTTCAGCAGGTCCACGCCGTTGAACGTGACCTCGTCGGCCGTCACCTTGCCCGGCGCGTCGATCAGGCCCATCAGCGCCATCATCGTCACGCTCTTGCCCGAGCCCGATTCGCCGACGACGCCCACCACCTCGCCCGGCGCGATCGACAGGTTGATCCGGTCGACGGCGGGCAGGCCGTTGAAGTTCACCGCGAGATTGCGGATGGTCAGTAGGTTCTCGCTCATGTCATGCCATCCGCTTCAGTTTGGGATCGAGCGCGTCGCGCAGCCCGTCGCCGAGCAGGTTGATCGCGAGCACCGAAATCAGGATCGACAGGCCGGGCATCGTCACGATCCACCATGCGTTGTCGATGTAGTCGCGCGCAGAAGCGAGCATTGCGCCCCACTCGGCGGTCGGCGGCTGCACGCCGAGGCCGAGGAAGCCGAGCGCGGCCGCGTCGAGGATCGCCGACGAGAAGCCGAGCGTCGCCTGCACGATCAGCGGCGCCGTGCAGTTCGGCAGCACCTGCGAGAACATCAGGCGCAGCGTGCCGGCACCGGCCACGCGCGACGCCGTCACGTACTCCTTCTGCAGCTCGCCGAGCGCCGACGCACGCGTGAGACGCACATAGGCCGGCAGCGCGACGATCGCGATCGCGAACATCGTGTTGGTGAGGCCCGGGCCGATGATCGCGACGACCGCGACCGCGAGCAGCAGCGACGGCAGCGCGAGCAGCACGTCCATGATGCGCATCACGGGCGTGTCGGCCCACTTCTGGAAGAACGCGGCGACGAGCCCGAGCACGATGCCGGGGATCAGCGCGAGCACGACCGACACGAAGCCGATCCAGAACGACATCCGTGCGCCGAACATCAGGCGCGAAAGGATGTCGCGGCCCGCTTCGTCGGTGCCGAGGATGAATTGCCAGTTGCCGCCCGCGAGCCACGCGGGCGGAATCTTCACGTAGTCGCGGTATTGCTCGACCGGGCTGTGCGGCGCGAGCAGCGGTGCGAGCAGCGCGACCAGGATCAGCACGATCACGACGATCCCGGCGCCGACGGCGCCGCGGTTGCGCGAGAAGTTGGCCCAGAACTCGCGCAGCGCGAGCGCACGGCCGCCAGCCGGCGCGGATTCGCTCGGCAAGGTGTTTTGCAGATTGCTCATGGAATTACCTCGTGTGGCGGATGCGCGGATTCAGCACGCCGTACAGCAGGTCGACGACCAGGTTCACGACGATCACGAGCGTCGCGATCAGCAGGATGCCGCCCTGGACCACCGGATAGTCGCGACGGCCGATCGCATCGATCAGCCACTTGCCGACACCAGGCCACGAAAAGAGCGTCTCGGTCAGCACGGCGCCCGCGAGCAGCGTGCCGATCTGCAGGCCGATCACGGTGACGACCGGGATCAGCGCATTGCGCAGCGCATGCACGACGACCACGCGCGCGGGCGACAGCCCCTTCGCGCGTGCGGTGCGGATGTAGTCCTCGCGCAGCACTTCGAGCATCGACGAGCGCGTCATCCGTGCGATCACCGCGAGCGGGATCGTGCCGAGCACGATCGCGGGCAGGATCAGGTGGCTGACCGCCGACTTGAACGAGCCTTCGTCCGGCGCGAGCAGCGCGTCGATCAGCATGAAGCCCGTCGGATGCGGGAAGTCGTATTCGACGGCGATGCGCCCCGACACGGGCGTCCAGCCGAGGTATGACGAAAACACCATGATGAGGATCAGCCCCCACCAGAAGATCGGCATCGAGTAGCCGGTGAGCGCGGTGCCCATCACGCCGTGATCGACGACCGAGCCGCGCCGCAGCGCGGCGATCACGCCGGCCGGCAGGCCGACCGCGAGCGCGAACACGAGCGCGCACAGCGACAGTTCGACGGTCGCCGGGAAGCGCGCGAAGAACTCGCCCGCGACGCTCGTGTTGGTGATGATCGACGTGCCGAGGTCGCCATGCAGCGCCCGGCCGATGTAGTGGAGGTACTGCATGGGCAGCGGCTGGTCGAGCCCGAGGCGTTTCATCGCCTCCGCATGCATCGCGGGATCGACGCCGCGCTCGCCCATCATCACTTCGATGGGGTCGCCCGGTATCAGGTGAATCAGCGCAAACGCCAGGATGGTGATGCCGATGAAGGTCGGGATCACCATCCCCACGCGGCGCAACACGAATGTGAACATGATGCGTCTCGTATTTTCTTGTGGGAAATGTGCGACCGGCGACGGGAAGCTTTTGGCCTCCCGCCGCCGGATGAATTAGCCGGTCTTCGCGACAGCTTACGACAGGCGTATTACTTCACGCCAACACCGTCGAAACGAGCATAGCCGAGCGGCTCGATACGCATGTCGACCACGTTCTTGCGCACCGGCTGGTAGACCGTCGAGTTCGCGATCGGCGAGAACGGCAGCTGTTGCGCGAAGATCTGCTGGGCCTGCGTGTAGAGCTTCGTCCGCGCGTCCTGGCCCGTCGTCGTGCGGCCCTTCTGGACCAGCTCGTCGAACGGCTTGTAGCACCAGTGCGAGAAGTTGTTGCCCTTGATCGCTTCGCAGCCGAGCAGCGTGCCGAGCCAGTTGTCCGGGTCGCCGTTGTCGCCCGTCCAGCCGATCAGCATCGTGTCCTGCTCGCCCGAGTGCGCGCGCTTGATGTACTCGCCCCACTCGTACGTGACGATCTTCGCCTTCACGCCGATCTTCGCCCAGTCGGCCTGGATCATCTCGGCCATCAGGCGGGCGTTCGGGTTGTACGCGCGCTGCACGGGCATCGCCCACAGCGTGATCTCGAAGCCGTTCGCATAACCGGCCTTCGCCAGCAGCGCCTTCGCCTTCGCGGTGTCGTACGCGGCCATCTTCAGGTTCTTGTCGTACGACCATTGGGTCGGCGGCATCGGCGCGGAAGCCGCCTGGCCGGCGCCCTGGTAGACGGATTCGAGGATCGCCTTCTTGTTGATCGCCATGTCGAGCGCCTGACGCACCTCGAGCTTGTCGACCGGCTTGTGCTCGACGTTGTACGCGAGGTAGCCGAGGTTGAAGCCTGCCTGCGACGGCATGTCGACACCCGAATCGGCCTTCAGCGTCGCGATGTCGGCCGGACGCGGATAGCTCATCACCTGGCATTCGTTGCGCTTGATCTTCTGCACGCGCACGCCCGGGTCGGGCGTGATCGAGAAGATCAGCTTCGAGATCTTCACTTCGCCCTTCTTCCAGTAATCAGGATTGCCGTCGAACCGGATCGTCGCATCCTTCGTGTAGCTGCGGAAGATGAACGGGCCCGTGCCGACCGGCTTCTGGTTGATGTCGGCGGCCTTGCCGGCCTTCATCAGCTGGTCGCCGTATTCGGCCGACAGGATCGACGCGAATTCCATCGCCATGTTCTGGATGAACGGCGCATTCGGCTCGGCCAGCGTGAACTTCACGGTGTACGGATCGACCTTCTCGACCTTCGTGATCAGCTTGTCGAGGCCCATGTCGGTGAAGTACGGGAACGACACCGGGTACGCCTTGCGGAACGCCTGGTTCGGGTCGAGCATGCGCTGGAACGTGAACAACACGTCGTCCGCGTTGAATTCACGCGTCGGCTTGAAGAAGTCGGTCGTGTGGAACTTCACGCCGTGGCGCAGGTGGAACGTGTACACCTTGCCGTCGGACGATACGTCCCATTTCTCGGCGAGGCCCGGCTCGACCTTCGTGCCGCCGCGCTCGAATTCGACGAGGCGGTTGTAGACGGTGAACGTGGCGGCGGTGAAATCGACGCCGGTCGTGAATTGCGCGGAATCGAAACCCGCCGGGCTGCCTTCTGAGCAGTAGACGAGCGTTTTGTTCGGAATCTGTGCGAATGCAGAACCCGCGACGCCGAGCGATGCCGCTGCCACGCCTGCAATGGCGGTAACACGCAGGGTGTGCAACAGACGGTTGTATTCCATGTTTCCTCCAGGTCTCCAGGTCGGAACCGGCCCGCCAGGGGCCGGCGTACGCGGATATTACTTGAGCTAACGATGTGGCAACAAGCTGGAGAAAAAACTCCTCTACATGCCCGCGCGGGTTTGTGCCGATGTTTAGTGGGGGTAAAAAATGCGAAAACGCGCGCGAGCGACAATTCCGTTCATCTCGCGCAAGTTTCGTTCGACGACTAAACAATTCGGGCGCGAACACGAAGGCTCGACGCGCCGTTTCCGCGTGTTCCACAGCACATCATTGCGTTTTGCGAAACGATCCGATAATCGTCTTCAAATCGTCATGTCGTCACGCGGGTGCGTCGAGGTCGGCGCTGCGCGCGGGCACGAACGCGACCGCGACGATCGACAGCGCGATCCCCGCCATCACGTAGTAGGTCGGCGCGAGCGGCGTGCCCGTGACCTTGATCAGCCACGTGACGATGAACTGCCCGAACCCGCCGAACAGCATCACCGCGACGTTGTACGCGATCGACAGCCCGGTCGAGCGCACGTTGGCCGGGAACAGTTCGGCGATCATCGCGCCGAACGGCCCGTAGTAGCCTGCGAGCGTGATCGACAGCACGACCTGCACCGCGATCAGCCGCGCGATGCTCGGCGCCGCGTCGAGCCACGCGAACAGCGGATACATCAGCGCGAGCGTCAGCACCAGCGACCACAGCGACAGCCCCTTGCGGCCGATGCGGTCCGACCACGCGCCCGCGACCGGCGACAGCACCATCAGCAGCAGGTTGCCGGCGATCACCGCGTAGAACGATTCCGCGTAGGGCAGCTTCAGCTGCTTCACCGCGAAGGTCGGCAGATAGCTGATCAGCACGTAGATCGTCACCGTCAGCGCGATCACCGAGCCGAGCCCGCACAGCATCTCGCGCGGGTGGCGCGTGAACACTTCGCCGAGCGTCGCGCGGCGTGCGTTCTGCTGCGCATGCAGGAACGCTTCGGAATCGGCGAGATGGCGGCGGATGTAGAAGCCGATCGGGCCGATCACGAGCCCGAGGATGAACGGCACGCGCCAGCCCCAGCTGCGCAGTGCATCGTGCGACAGCCCGCGCGTGACGGCCGCGCCGACGAGCGCGCCGATCAGCAGCGCGGCCGCCTGGCTCGCCATCTGCCAGCTGCCGTAGAAGCCGCGTTTCGAGAACGGCGCGGCCTCGATCAGCAGCGCGGTCGCGCTGCCGAATTCGCCGCCCGCGGAGAAGCCCTGCAGCAGGCGGCCCAGCACGATCAGGATCGGCCCGCCGATGCCGATCGCCGCGTAGGGCGGCGCGACCGCGAGCAGGAAGATACCGCCCGTCATCAACAGGATCACGAGGGACAGCGCGGCCTTGCGGCCGGCGCGATCCGCGTACAGCCCGAACACGATGCCGCCGATCGGGCGCATGAAGAATGCGACGCCGAACGTCGCCGTCGTCAGCAGCAGCGACGAATATTCGCTGGAGGTCGGGAAGAACAGCTCGGCGATCACGACCGTCATGAAGCCGAACACCGTGAAGTCGTACCACTCGAGCGCGTTGCCGATCACGGCGGCGAACACCGCGCGGCGGTTCAGCGCACGCTCGGGCCGAATCGTTTTCGTTGAATTCGCAATCGTCGCCATGCGTGCCTCGTCCTCGTCAGTACGCCGTGTCGGGCGGCGCGGTGCGCGGGGTGCCCGCGGCGCGCTGGTTTGCAGCGAGTGTAGAAAGCGACGGAACCGTTTTCAAGCAATAAAAAACGCCCGCCATCGTTCGACGGCGGGCGTTTTGCGGTTTTCGCCACAATGCGGCATCGCACGATGCCGCACGGGCCTCAACCCATCTTCGAGAAGGCGCTGCACCAGCCCTTCGCCGACACCTGCTTGCCGGGGAAGGCGCCGCACGGGCCCGAGGCCGAGCCCTTCTTGCCCTGGTACAGCATGCAGGCCGCACAATCCTGGCCCGCTGCGTATTTCGGGTACTTCGTCTTGTCGACCTTCGTGGCATCGGCCTTGTAGCCGAGCGCCACGGCGGTCGGATCGGTTTCCGACAGCATCGGCGCATCGGCCAGCGCTTCGCGCGACAGCGCCAGCGCGGACACGGCACCAATGCTCGTAATCAGGAAACTCCGACGGGATGTTTTCATGGGGGACTCGCTCCAACGTTATCGGTTTGAAAGCTGTTCCAGGGTCTGTCTACCGATGGAACACGCATGCGTTGCCCCGAGAAGGGCCGCTCGCGAGGCGCGCGACGCCGCGAATACTGGACGTATTCGCAAGGAGTGCAACGCGGCGAGCGGCCCTTCTCGGGGCAACCCCTAATCGGTATCGTTTCCACGGGAAGACCCGAAATCGCCCGCATGGCGGCGTCGGTCGTCGCTTGTTTGGCTCGGCCAAACGGCGCTCCTCCCTCCTTGCCCTGCGAGCGATTTCGGGCCTTCGCATGCGTGTTCCATCGGTAGACAGACCCTGTACAGCCGTTCGACAGAATAACGCTCAAGCGAATAAATGTGCGTGCCGAAATTCCAGAGATAAGGAATTTCACACGGCTGCCACGTGCCTGCAACCTAGCCGACACGCACACGCGACATGCCCGCTACACGCCCGCCACATCAGCGGTAAGCCGCCATGTCGCCCACGCGCTGCGCGAGCGCGAGCGACGCGGTGAGCCCCGGCGACTCGATGCCGAACAGGTTCACGAGCCCGCGCACGCCATGCTGCGCGGCGCCCTGCACGATGAAATCGGCCGGCGGCTCGCCGGGCCCCGCGAGCTTCGGCCGGATGCCCGCGTAGGCCGGCTGCAGCGCGTCGTCGGGCAAGCCCGGCCAGAACGCGCGGATCGACGCGTAAAACGCGGTCGCACGCGCCGGATCGACTTCGTAGCGCAGCGAATCGCACCACTCGACATCCGGGCCGAAGCGCGCCTGCCCGCCGAGATCGAGCGTCAGGTGCACGCCGAGCCCCGCGCGATCGGGCATCGGGTAGATCAGGTGCGAGAACGGCGCGCGGCCCGACAGGCTGAAGTAATTGCCGCGCGCGAGATAGAGCGGCGGCACCCAGCGCGGGTCGAGGCCGCGCGTGCGGCGCGCCAGCGCCTGCGCGCCGAGGCCCGCGCTGTTGATCACGCACGCGGCCTCGATCTCGGCGGGCGCGTCGCCGCCCGTGCGCACGACGAAGCGCCCGCCGCGCAGCACGTCGATCGATTCGACCGGGGATTTCAGCGCGCACACGGCGCCGTCGCGCTCGGCGTCGCCGAGCAGCGCGAGCATCAGCTGGTGGCTGTCGACGATGCCGGTGGACGGCGAGAACAGCGCCTCGACGCATTCGAGCGCGGGCTCGAGCGTCTGCGCCTCGGCACGCGTGAGCGGCATCAGGTCGAGCACGCCGTTTTCGGCCGCGCGCGCGGCGATCGCCTTCAACTGCTTCACCTGCGCGACGCTGGTGGCGACGAGCAGCTTGCCGGTGCGCCGGTGCGGCACGTGATGCGTCTCGCAGAATTCGTACAGCAGGTCGCGCCCGTGCACGCACGACGTCGCCTTCAGCGACCCGCGCGGATAGTAGAGCCCCGCATGGATCACTTCGCTGTTGCGCGAGCTCGTACCCGTGCCGATCGCATCGGCGGCCTCGAGCACGAGCGTTTCACGCCCGCGCGCGGCCAGTTCGCGCGCAATCGCAAGACCGACGACGCCCGCGCCGATCACGACACAATCCATCTGCTCCATGACGTTTCGCGCCGCTAGCGCGTCGAGGGGAGAGAAGAGAATTGTACGTCCCGGTTCTCCCGCTTGCCGAAGGTCGCGCACCGCGTCGCGACGACACGGTGCACGCCGCACGGCACGGCGCGCGCATGCCGCCGCCGTGCCCGCGCCGCCGGTTCAGAAGCCGATCGGCCGGCGCTTCGCGGCGCCCTCGTCGGCCCGGATGTCGCGCGGCCCGATCGCGTCGCGCCCGTCGAGCCGGGCGGCGCCGAACGCGTGCAGCAGCGCGCGGCGCATCGTGCGCGGCGGTGTCGCGGCCAGCACGTCGAGCGCGTCGTCGCCCAGGGTCTCCGGAAAGCGCCGCCCCCACGCATGCGACGTGCGGATCTCGTCGTAGATCGTCTGCGCGATCCGGCGCGCGCCGGCCGCATCGGGCGGCTCGATCTCGTACACGTTCATCCGGTTGAGCAGCGGCTCCGGGATTGCATGCGCATCGTTCGCGGTCGCGATCCAGATCACGTTGCCCGCATCGATCGGCACTTCCGCGAATTCGTCGATGAACGCGCGCGCGGTGTCGTGCTCGAGCAACGCGTACAGCGCGCCGAGCGGATCGTATTGCGCGTCGCTGCCGGCCTTGTCGATCTCGTCGACCGTGATCACCGGGTTCGCGTAGCTGCCGTTCACGAGCGCATCGAACACCTTGCCGGGCTTCGCGTTCTTCCATTGCGACGACGCCCCCGACAGGATCCAGCCGGCCGTCAGCGAACTCATCGGCACGTAGTGGTACGCGGTGCCGAGCAGCTGCGCGAGCGCCTTCGCGAAATGCGTCTTGCCGATGCCCGGGGGCCCGAGCAGCAGGATCGGCATCAGTTCGAGCCGGTCGTCCGTTTCGAGACACAGCGCGATCTGCTTGCGCACGTCGTCGAGCGGCTCGGCGAAATTGGGCAATGCCTCGCCGAGCGCGTCGAACGACGGCATCCGGTTCGGCTTCACGCAAAAGCGCAGATTGCCCGTCTTGAGCATCTTCTCGTAGGTGGCGCGCAGTGCGTCGCTCGCGCTCTCGTTCAGGTCGCTCAGCGCCGTCTCGACCTGCTCGAGGTCGTACACCGTGCTGAAGGACGCCACCGCCAGTTCCTGTTTCACCATCGCCGTCGTCATACCAACCTCGCTGCCGCTTGCTGTCACACGATCATCAGACCCTTACGATTTCAGTGTAGCGATCCCGTATTCCCGCGCAAGCAAGCAGCCACGCGCGTGTGCTGCTAACACCCCGCGCGCGCTGCACGCCAGCGCACCGCGGCGTATGATCGTCGGTTCACCCACCCGCCGCACCGGCCCGGCCGACCGCGCCCCCCCGCGGCGCGTCGGATCTCGCCCCGAAGGTATGCCGATGTCCGTCCCCACTGCTTTCCCGCGCGTCGATGCCGATGCGACCGGCGCCGTCGACGCGGCGCTCACGTCGCGCCGTGCGATCCGCGCGTTCCTGCCGACGCCCGTGCCGCGCGACACGCTCGAGGCGATCCTCGAAGCCGCGAGCCGCGCGCCGTCGGGCACCAACATCCAGCCGTGGCGCGTGTACGTCGCGACGGGCGCCACGCGCGACGCGCTCGCCGCCGCGCTCACCGCGGCCCACGACGATCCCGCGCGCGACGAGAAATACGTCGCCGAGTACGACTACTACCCGCGCGAATGGGTGTCGCCGTATATCGACCGGCGCCGCAAGGTCGGCTGGGACCTGTACGGCCTGTTGAACATCGGCCGCGACGACAAGGCGCGCATGCATGCGCAGCACGCGCGCAACTTCCGCTTCTTCGATGCGCCGGTCGCGCTGTTCTTCACACTCGACCGCGTGATGACACACGGTGCATGGCTCGACTGCGGGATGTTCCTGCAAGGCGTGATGACGGCCGCGCGCGCACGCGGGCTCGATACCTGCCCGCAGGCCGCGTTCGTGCCGTTTCACCGGATCATCGCCGAACACCTCGGCATTCCCGCCAACGAACAGTTGGTCTGCGGCATGTCGCTCGGCCATGCGGACCCCGACGCGATCGAGAACCGCCTCGTCACCGAGCGCGCGAGCGTCGCGGAGTTCGCGCGTTTTTTCGGTTGAAAACGCATGACGCGGCCCTACCTTTCGAACAGGACCGCATCGTGCGGCGAACCTGTCGCGACGCGTCCTGTCACATCACGACCGAAATCGATCGGGCGTAAGATGTGCGTCCGTTCCCCGCTATCGCGCGTTCCCGGAGACGTTTCATGCTGAAACACGGCCTGGCCGTCCTGCTCGCGAGCATCGCGCTCGCCGCCCATGCGCAGAGCCCCGCGCCGGCCTCCGTCGCGTGGGAGATCCAGGTGGTACGCGACGGTCAGACCATCGACACGTTCCAGCAGCGCACCACCGTGGGTCAGACCCGCACCGATACCCATCGCTATCCGTCCGCCGTGCCGGTCGGCTGCGGCAATGCCGCGCGCGTCGTGCCGACCGAGCGCTCGCGCTCGGTGACGGTCGCGCCGCTCACCGTCGATGCCGGCGCGAACACCGTGTCGCTCGCGCTCGACGTGCAGGAAACGCTCGACGACGAAAACGCGACGCGCAGCGATCCGTGCGTACCCGCGTCGCCGCGGCAAATCGTCGCGAGCCACCCCGGCCTGACGGTCGGCGCCGACGCGTGGACCGACTGGACGCTCGTCGAGCAGCGTCCGCACCTCGTGTACCGCGTGCGTGCGCACGTCGCGAAGGATTGAGCGTCATGTCCGCCGACGCTCTCTCCCTGCCGTTCGCCGAACCGCACGCCGCGCCCGACGAAATCACCGCGGTGAGCTGGAACCTGCACAAGGGCCGCTCGCCGCTCGGCTTCACCGCGTGGAACGCGATGCGCAACTGGATGCAGTCGACGCACGCCGACGTGTATTTCCTGCAGGAAGCGATGGCGCGCCGCATGCCGCGCCCGATGCTCGCGCCCGGCTTCGGCGCGCCGATGGACGACGCGGTCGACGACGTGTGGCACTGCCAGGCCACCGAGATCGCGCAAGCGCTCGACTGGCAGATCGCGCTCGGGCCGAACGTGTTCAAGCCGTCGTGGCGGCACGGCAACGCGATCCTGTCGCCGCACCCGCTCGACCTCGGCGGCCGCTGGGACATCTCCGCGCACCGCTTCGAGCGGCGCGGGCTGCTGGTCGCGCGGGCGACGCTTGCGGGCGCGCGACCGGTCACGCTGCTGTGCGCGCACCTCGCGCTCACGCGCGCCGCGCGGCTGCGCCAGATGCACTGGATCGCGCACTGGATCGTGCGCAACGCGGGCGACGGCCCGCTGATGCTGGCCGGCGACTTCAACGACTGGCGCAACGATTCGGTCGCGCTGTTCGGCGAGATCGGGTTGTCCGAGGTCGCGACGCTGCTCGGCGAATCGGGCCGCACGTTCCCCGCGTTCTCGCCAGCGCTCGCGCTCGACAAGATGTTCGTGCGCGGGCTGACGCCGCTCGAATGGCGCGCGCCGTCCGGCGAGGCCGCGTGGCTGTCGGACCACCTGCCGTATATCGCGCGCCTGCGCCTCGATCCGCAATAACGGCTATACGGCCGCGAAACGGCCGCAAAACGCTCGCAACAACGACCGCGACCGCGAGTCGATCACGCCTCCGGTCGCCCCCGGCGAAAGCGCGGCCGCGCGGCACGCGCTACATTAACGGCTTGCCCGTTCCTCCCGCGCCCGCCGCCGGGCCGCGCCGCCATGACCTACCTGCCGATCCTGCTGCAAATCGCCGTCGTCTATCTCGTCGCCGCGATCACCCCCGGCCCGAATTTCTTCATGATTTCGCAACTGTCGCTCGCGGGGCGGCGCAGCCTCGGCGCCGCGTCGGCGCTCGGCGTCGGCACCGCGTCGGTCGCCTGGGCCTCGCTCGCGATGCTCGGCCTCGCGGCCGTGCTGCACCAGGTCGAATGGCTGTACGAGGCGATCCGGATCGGCGGTGCCGTGTACCTCGTGTATTTCGGCCTCAAGCTGCTGCGCTCGGGCGTGCGCCGCGACGCGGCACCGGCCGATGCGCCCGACGAACGCGCACCGCTGGCCGCGCCGCACGCGCGCGACTACCTGCGCGCGTATCGCAGCGGCCTGTTCACGTGCCTGACGAACCCGAAATCGTGCGCGTTCTGGACCAGCGTGTTCGCCGCGATGCTGCCCGCGCACGTGCCGCTGTGGTTCAACGGCGCGGTGCTGGTGACGATCGGCGTGCTGTCGGCCGGCTGGTATTCGTGCGTCGCGTACCTGTTCGCGAGCCCGCGCGCGCAGCGCGGCTACCGGCGCGTGCGGCGCCCGCTCGACGCGCTGTGCGGCGTGGCGCTCGTCGGCCTCGGCGCGAAACTCGCGGCCGAGCGCTGAAAACTGAAAGCAGATTGAAATAATTCGTTGCGCCAAATCCGCGCAGCCGCGGGGGTCAAGCCCGCGATCCGCGCCAACAGGGTAAAATAACGAGTTCCTCAATCGTCTGTCATCGAGAAGGCGCGTGTCCGACGCGCCGGCCGGCCGATCCTCGATCGGGCCGTCGCACTCGGTTTTTTTGCCCGTTTTTGGGCCCGTTACTCGCGTTCGCTACGCGCGTCCGTTTTCAAAGCCATGAGCAAATACGACACCGCCACCGTCCAATCCGTCCATCACTGGACCGACACGCTGTTCAGCTTCACCTGCACCCGTGAGGCGAGCCTGCGCTTCAACAACGGCGAATTCACGATGGTCGGCCTCGAAGTCGACGGCAAGCCGCTCGCGCGCGCCTACTCGATCGTCAGCCCGAACTACGAAGAGCATCTCGAATTCTTCAGCATCAAGGTGCAGAACGGCCCGCTGACGTCGCGCCTGCAGCACCTGAAGGTGGGCGACACGGTGCTGATCGGCAAGAAGCCGACGGGCACGCTGGTTGCCGACAACCTGCTGCCGGGCAAGACGCTGTGGATGCTGTCGACGGGCACGGGCCTCGCGCCGTTCATGTCGATCATCCGCGATCCGGACATCTACGAACGCTTCGACAAGGTGATCCTGACGCACACGTGCCGCCTGAAGGGCGAGCTCGCGTACATGGACTACATCAAGCACGACCTGCCGGGCCACGAGTACCTTGGCGACATCATCAAGGAAAAGCTCGTCTACTACCCGACGGTCACGCGCGAAGCGTTCGACAACGAAGGCCGGATCACCGACCTGATCGCGACGGGCAAGCTGTTCACGGATCTCGACGTCCCGCCGTTCTCGCCGGAAAACGACCGCGTGATGCTGTGCGGCAGCACCGCGATGCTGAAGGACACGACCGACCTGCTGAAGCAGGCCGGCCTCGTCGAAGGCAAGAACAGCGCGCCGGGCCACTACGTGATCGAACGCGCATTCGTGGACTGATCAGTCCCCAGATTTGCGCGTCATCAAGAACCGGAGCGAAAGCTCCGGTTTTTTTTCGTCCCTACTTGGCGAATTCGTAACAAATTGGGATCATCCCATCTCAAATAGTTACATTTGGATACGTCATCGTCCGGCGCTCGGGTGTCAGTGTTTTTCCTACAACACGTTCATTCCGATTATTCACATTTACCCTTAAATGTCCGCCCGACATGACCTTTTCGGAAATTTTGAGATATTATTCGCCGCGCGTGGTTGCCGTTCGGATGAGAGTGGAAGGGTCGGATGCAAGTGTTACAAGACGTAACTTTTGTTACCTCGGCAGGGTGCGATTCTCTGGCGGCGACCGTCTTCGAAACGGCAGCCGATCCACGCAGCCAGCCGGTGTCTGAACCGCTTTCTGACAGCAGGGAGAGTCATGGATACGTCGCTTAACGCGCCTTTGGGCGCCCACGCCCCGTTCCCGTCGCAACAGCTCGTGCCGGGCTGCGCCGCGACTCCGCCCATTGCCGACGCCGCGCCGAAACGCGGCGCCTCCGCCGCGCGGATCGCAGCGCTGTCTGCCCAATTGCTCGCCGCCGACGAAGCCGCTCGCCGCCACCTGGCCGGTGAGTTGCATGACGGACTCGGCGCCGAACTCACCGCCGCGCGTTTCGCGCTCGCAAACGTTCAAACGTGGCTGCCGGCCGACGCGCCGGACGGTTGCCTGCGCGCGCTGGAGCTGGCGCAGCAGGCGCTCGACGCCGCAACCGACGCGAATCGCCGGCTGATCGACGAGCGCGACACGCCGGCGCTCGACGCGGGCGTGGTCGGCGCGTTGTCGTCGTGGGTCGACACCCATGCGGCACGCACGGGCCTGCGCACCAGCTTCGTGTGCGCAGCCGATGCGCGCCTGACGCAAGTCGCCGGCGCCGGCGCGCTCGCGGTGTTCCGCGTCGCGCAGGAAGCGTTGTCGAACGTCGCGAAGCACGCCCGCGCGACGTCGGTCGACGTGCGGATCGTCACCGACGGCACGCATCTGTCACTGATTATCTCCGACGATGGTACCGGTTTCCCCCGCAGCCGCCGCAGCGGCTACGGTCTCGCCGGCATGCGCGCCCGCTGCGAGGCGTTCGGCGGCAGCTTCGAGACGGCCACGCCGGAAGCCGGCCACGGCACGCGCGTCACCGCGCGCTTCGCCTGGGATTCGCTGCTCGCGGTGCCCGTCACGGCCCGCCGCGCGTCGCTTTCGTGAGGTCGTCATGAGCCTGAACATCCTGCTCGTGGACGATCACGCGATCGTCCGGCAAGGGATCCGCCAATTGCTGATCGACCGTGGCGTCGCGCGCGACGTCACCGAGGCCGAGAACGGCGGCGACGCCATGGCCGCCGTCGACAAGCAGGAATTCGACGCGATCCTGCTCGACATCTCGCTGCCGGACACGAACGGCATCGAAGTGCTCAAGCGCCTCAAGCGCAAGCTGCCGCGCACGCCGGTGCTGATGTTCTCGATGTACCGCGAGGATCAGTACGCGGTGCGCGCGCTGAAGGCCGGTGCCGCCGGCTACCTGTCGAAGACGGTCAACGCCGCGCAGATGATCGGCGCGATCCAGCAGGTCGCGGCCGGCCGCAAGTACGTGAGCCCCGCGATGGCCGAGGCGCTCGCCGAATACGTGTCGTTCGAGAACGAGCCGCTGCCGCACGAGAAGCTGTCCGACCGCGAATACCAGACGCTCTGCATGCTCGCGTCGGGCAAGCGCCTCACCGACATCGCGAACACGCTGTCGCTGTCCGTGAAGACGGTGAGCGTGTACCGGTCGCGGCTGCTCGAGAAGATGCGGCTGTCGAACAATGCGGAACTCACGTTCTACGTGATGAGCAACCAGCTCGTCGACATGGCGCCCACGGCCGGCGCCTGATTTCCCCGCCGGGCCCGACTCACCCGACCCGACCCGGCGACGCGGCGCATGCCGCGCCGCCGCCGAGTGCCGTCCGCCGCCCCGCCTTTGGGCGCGCAAGCGCTTGTTTTATCGGACGATTTCGCGGCACACCGCTGCGCCGCAGCGAGTCTTGCGCGCCAAATCGGCTAAAATTGCGGGTTTTCACTCAGTCAGCGCTATCGCGCCCGCGCGCGCTGGCGATTCATCCGCAATGTCTCTCTTCCGCAAGAAAAACGTCGATCGCATGATCGCCGGCGCGCAGGCCGCCGGGCTCAAGAAAGCGCTCGGCGCGATCGACCTCACCTTCCTCGGCATCGGCGCGATCATCGGCACCGGCATCTTCGTGCTGACCGGCACCGGCGCCGTGCAGGCCGGCCCCGCGCTGATGCTGTCGTTCGTGATCGCCGCGATCGCATGCGGCCTCGCGGCGCTGTCGTACGCGGAATTCGCGTCGACGATCCCCGTCGCCGGCTCGATCTACACGTACTCGTACGCGACGCTCGGCGAACTCGTCGCGTGGATCATCGGCTGGGACCTGATGCTCGAATACGGCCTCGCGTCGTCGGCCGTGTCGGTCGGCTGGTCGGGTTACCTGCAGTCGCTGCTGCAGGGCTTCGGGCTGACGCTGCCCACCGTGCTGACGGCCGCGCCCGGCGCGGTGCCGGGTGTCGTCACGTGGTTCAACCTGCCCGCGTTCCTCGTGATGATCGTGATCACCACGCTGCTGTCGATCGGCATCCGCGAGTCGACCCGCATCAACAACATCATGGTGTTCATCAAGGTGTCGGTCGTGCTGCTCGTGATCGCGGTCGGCGTGTTCCATGTGACGCCCGCCAACTGGAAGCCGTTCATGCCGCACGGCTGGAACGGCGTGTTCGGCGCGGCGGCCGTGATGTTCTTCGCGTTCATCGGCTTCGACGCGGTGTCGTCGGCGGCCGAGGAAGTGAAGAATCCGAAACGTGATTTGCCGATCGGCATCATCGCGTCGCTCGCGGTGTGCGCGGTACTGTACGTGACGGTCGCCGCGGTCGCGACCGGCATCGTGCCGTCGGCGCAGTACGCGAACATCTCGCACCCGATCTCGTATGCACTGCAGGTCGCCGGCGAGACGTGGGTGGCGGGCTTCATCGATCTCGGCGCCGTGCTCGGCATGCTGACCGTGATCCTCGTGATGAGCTACGGCCAGACGCGCGTGATCTTCGCGATGTCGCGCGACGGGCTGCTGCCGGCAACGCTGTCGCGCGTGCACCCGCGCTTCGCGACGCCGTTCCTGACGACCTGGCTCGTCGGCCTGTTCTTCGGGCTGATCGCCGCGCTCGTGCCGCTCAACGTGCTCGCCGAGCTGATCAACATCGGCACGCTCGCGGCGTTCTCGATGGTGTCGATCGCGGTGCTCGTGCTGCGCCGCACGCACCCCGACCTGCCACGCGCGTTCCGCTGCCCCGGCGTACCGGTCGTGCCGATCCTCGCGGTCGCATCGTGCCTGTTCCTGATGCTGAACCTGCAGCCCGTCACGTGGGCCGCGTTCGGCATCTGGCTCGTGATCGGCCTCGTGATCTACTTCCTGTACTCGCGTCACCACTCGAAGCTCGCGCACGGTCACCACGACGCGCACTGAGCGCCGCCGTGCCGCACGCGGCACGGTGCGCATCCGCGGGGCCGCCATCCGGCCCCGCCCCCTCCTCTCCGCTCACTCACCCGTCACGCCGCCGCGTTGCGTTTCCCGCAACGATTCGCGCGGCAGTTCCCGTTTTCATCGGCTGTTTTTCGAATGCCGGTATATTCGATTCGGATCGACAAATTAATCGATGAAAAATGTAATTCAATTGAATTGAATATGAATAGAAGAAAATAATCTCGCAAACGACATTGAACTCCTTCATTCGCCAAACTAGTATTCAGGTCGGCCGGCCGCACACACCCGCCCAGCCTGCGTCAGACGGGGAATTCGCCGCAACATGAACGCAACGCGATGCAATCGGCTTCATCGAATCGCATTTCCATCAAACAGAAATTCATTGCGCGTTCACGAACGAATTTTCAGCATCTTTTTAATTAACAACATTTAAAGCCGGATAATCCGGTCGCTGGTATTGAATTGCCTCCGAGGGGAGGCATGTCGCTGCACCTGTCCGAAGTTCAACAAGAACCAGAGAGGTCTGTCATGAGCAATACATTGGTCAACGTCACGGCGAAGGTCGAAATCAGCGCGACCAACCAGACGATTGCGGGGCTCAGGGATTATCAAAGCAAGAACTGGGCGATCGGGCTGAACGGGGATACGCTCGCGCCGGATGGTTTCCTCACGTTCTTCACCGAACGCAACCTGCCGTTCAGCTACTACGTCCGCGCGCGTGGCGTCTCGGTCGGCGAGCCGAGCGCATACCAGGCGAACATCGAGACGCTGACGCAGCACATCGCCGCGATTCGCGCGTCGGAGACGAACCAGGTCCAGGCGACGATCCGCGAGCTCGAGCTGTACAAGTCGCGGAACTGGGCGATCGGCCTGAACGGCACGACGCTGCAGCCGGACAATTTCCTGCCGTTCTTCGGCACCCGCTCCGTGCCGTTCGAGTATTACGTGCGCAGCGGCGGCGTCGAGCTTGGCTCGCCGAGCGCGTATGACAACAACATCCGCAACCTGACGCAGTACCTGGGCTCGCTCTGACGCATCGCCCCGCCGGGCGGATGCATCCGCCCGGCAACCTGCCGACGGCCCGGCACGGGCCGTCCCGCTCGCCTTCCCCGCCGCTGCGCGCCTCCCC
>NZ_LDUL01000091.1:0-20017 GCF_001043615.1 Burkholderia sp. LK4 | reverse complement strand
TGTCGGTGTCGGTGTCGGTGTCGGCGTCGGCGTCGAGCACAAGGATGCGCGTCACACGGCATCCCGCACCCGCCCGGCGCAGCGTGCACCACGACGATGCAGCCCGTCTCGCCGATGCAACGCAAAACCGCCGGAACGCACGCCCGGCGCGGCACCGCGCCGCGATTGCGCTTATGATGGGCGCCTTGAATTTCGTTCCGGAACTTCCTTCATGACATTCGCCGATTACGCCAGCCGCCAGCGCGCGATCATTGCCGAACTGAACGTTGCCCCGCACTTCGACGCCGAGGCCGAGATCGAGCGCCGCATCGATTTCCTCGCGCAATATCTTCGTTCGACCGGCCTGCGGTCGTACGTGCTCGGCATCAGCGGCGGCGTCGATTCGTCGACGGCCGGCCGGCTCGCGCAACTGGCGGTCGAGCGCCTGCGCGCCGACGGCTACGAAGCGCGCTTCATCGCGATGCGCTTGCCGAACGGCGTGCAGAACGACGAAGCCGATGCACAGCGCGCGCTCGCGTTCGTGCGCGCGGACGAGGTGCTGACGGTCGACGTGAAGCCGGCCGCCGACGCGATGCTCCGCTCGCTGGTCGCCTCCGGCCACGCATTCGAAACGCCGGCGCAGCAGGATTTCGTGCACGGCAACATCAAGGCGCGCGAGCGCATGATCGCGCAGTATGCGGTGGCCGGCGCACGGCGCGGCATCGTGATCGGTACCGACCATGCGGCCGAATCGCTGATGGGTTTCTTCACTAAGTTCGGCGACGGCGGCGCGGACATCCTGCCGCTCGCGGGCCTGAGCAAGCGGCGCGTCCGCGCGGTCGCGCGTGCGCTCGGCGGCGAGGAGCTGATCGTGATGAAGGTGCCGACGGCCGACCTCGAGGAACTGCGCCCGCTGCGGCCCGACGAGCACGCGTACGGCGTGACCTACGACGAGATCGACGATTTCCTCGAAGGCAAGCCGGTCGAAGACCGCGTGTACGAAACGGTGCTGCGCTTCTTCGACGGTTCGCGCCACAAGCGCGCGCTGCCGTACACGCCGTTCGACTGGCCGGCCGCGTAAGTCGCGACCGCGGCAGGACGACTGCCGCGTCGCAATCCTGCGCTACCGCGCGTGGCGACCGGCCGGCAGCGTCGGAGCCCGACCGCCGCGCGCGGCCTTGACGGCTACGCGCGGCAACCCGGCGGCGGGCAATCCTATGCGTGCCCGCCCGTCTTCGACGCCTGCAGCGCGCGAATCCGCATCCGCGCCCCCGTATCGCTGACCGTCGCGTCGTACATCGCCGCGAGATCGCGCTTGAGCGCGGTACGCGAGCCGCCGTCGAGATACACCATGTGCCCCGACGGATAAAAACGCGCGGACAGGTTCTGCCGCACCTTCTGGTCCTCGAGCGGCATCTGCTGCAGGTCGATCACGGTCTGGTAGAACGGCGTGACGAAATCGTAGAAGCCGTTCGCCGACAGCACCTTCAGGTCGACGTTCAGCGCCATCACCGCGGCGAGATCGCCGGCCGTATAAAGGATCACGTTCCCCTGCGCATCGATGCCCTGCTGCGCGCCGGTCGGATCGATGTGGCTGAAATCCCAGTTCTGGAACGCCTGGTCGTTCAGGTCGGTGAACGCGGAATTCGACGTGAACTTCAGCTGCTCGTTCAGGTAGCTGTTCCACATCGCCGTATAGACGCCCGTCACGGCCGTCATCGTCGGATCGTTGCCGCCCGAGTTCGGGTCGATCTTGCCGGCGATGCCCGACGAGATCCCGGTCACGCGGCCGTCGTACGAGCCGAGCGCGAGCCCCTGCGCATGCAGCAGCGTCGTCAGGAACAGCGAATTGCCGCGCACGTCGTAGCCGGCGATGTCGAGGCTCCACGATTGCAGCGTCGCCGTATCGATGCCCGTGTATTGCGACAGCTTCTGCACGGCGGCCGGGTCCGCATGCGGGACCGTGCGCAACGCTTTCAGGTAGTCGGTGCGCGCGAACTGCGCGACTTCCTCGACGAACGCGCCGAGATCGGCCGGCGCCGGCGTGACGCCAAGTTTCTTGTGGTACCACGCATCGGCCGCCGCGGTCGGCAGCGCGCCGACCGGGTTGCCGGCCTGCCGGTAGTCGAGGATCGACGATTGCAGCGTGACGCCGTTCAGGTCGACGCCGTCCTCGTGCAGCTTGTACGCGAGCACGCAGCTGCGCGCGGTGCCGTACGATTCGCCGAACAGGTATTTCGGCGAATTCCAGCGGTTGTTCTTCGTCAGGTAGCGCTTGATGAACTGCTTCAGCGAATCCGCATCCTGGTCGACGCCCCAGAAGTTGCGGTTCTTGTTCGGCGCGACGGCCGCCGAATAGCCGGTGCCGACCGGGTTGATGAACACCAGGTCGCTGTGGTCGATCATGCTGTCCGGGTTGTCTTCCATCTGGTACGGCGCGGGCGGCGTGAACCCCGGCATCGACGTCTTGATGCGCTTCGGCGCGAACGAGCCCAACAGCACGAATACCGACGACGAGCCCGGCCCGCCGTTGTAGAAGAACGTCACGGGCCGCGTTTCTTCCTTCGCGCCGTCGGCCGTGAACGCGACGTAGAACAGCTTAGCGGCCGGCAGCGAACTGCTCGGGTCGACCGTCACGAGATGGCCGGCCGTCGCCGTGTAGGCGATGCGCTTCCCGTCGATCAGGATCGTGTGATGCGTGATCGCGGCGGCCTCGGTGGTGTCGGTCACCGAATCGTCGGGGCCGTTGCCGTACGCGACCGGATCGAAGAACGGCTGGTCACGGCCGTGGCTCAACGCGACCGGGTTGACGGTCGGCGGCACGCCATGCGAATTGTGGTCGCCGTGATGCAGCGGATACACGCCGCCGGAAGATGCGGAATCGATGCCCATCGTGCTGCTCCTGGAGGTGAGAAAAAGGCGCGGGCAGGAAGCCCGCGCCATGCGGAAAGACGTGTACCGCGGCCGTCAGCTCGACGGCTTGCGCGTCAGGATCGCGGCGAGCTGCGCGCCGTTCGGGCTGCCGAGGCCCGTGCAGGCATCCCAGCCCTGCGCGGCCGCGTAGGTCCCGTTCGAGCCGTGCGTGATGTCGCGCAGCGCACCGGGATTCCTGTAGAGCACCGGATTGACCCAGCCGGCGGGCGCACCGCCAGCCGCACTAGCCGCCGCGTTGATCCGCGCGATCAGCGCGGCCCACAGCGGCGCGACCGCGCTCGTGCCGCCCATTACCGTAGCCGTGCCGGCGATCGACACTTCGTAGCCGGTCTGCGGCGACGCATCGCCGGCGACATCCGGCACGCCGCGCTTCGCGAGCGGCACGCGGCTGCCGTCGGCCAGCGTCGCGGCAAGCCCCTGCTGCCACACCGGCAGGTCGAACAGCGTGCTGACGCCGCCCCCGCCCGCGCCGCCGCCGGCTGCCTCGTCGTTCCACGCGACCTCGCTGCGGATGCCCTGCCCGGGCAGCGCGTCGAGCTGCGTGCCGCCGCAGCCGAGCACATACGGGCTCGAAGCGGGGAAGTCGACATGATCGGCGCCGTCCTGCAACCCGTCGCCGGAGCCGCTGTCGCCGGAGGCCGCGCACACCGTGATGCCCTGCGCGGCCGCCGCCTGCAGCACGCGGTTGAACGCCTGAGCGGACTGCGCCTGCCAGATGGCCTCCGGGCCGCCCCAGCTGATGGAGATCACCGACGGCTTGTTGGTCGTGTCGCTGACGGCCGCGTTGACGGCCTGGATGAAGCCCGCGTCGCTGTTCGCCGCGAAATAGACGGCGATCTTCGCGGCCGGCGCGATCGCGCCGGCGATCTCGATGTCGAGCGCGACTTCACCGTCCGGGCCGCTCGGATCGCCGGTCGGCGTGTTGCGGCCGGTGCCGACGTTGACGTCGACGAGCGTCGGCGGCTTCGTGATGCCGAGCCCGCGGAAATACTGCTGGATGTCCGCCGTGCGGTAGCCGCCGCCGAGCTCGATGATCGCGATGCACTGCCCGGCGCCGTCGCCGGCCGGGAAGCCGTACAGCGATGCGAGCTGGACCGGGGTGAACGTGACGCCCGCCGCGCCGCCGCGCGCGGGCGTGAACGGCGGCCTCAGCCGGAAGTGCGGCCGCGCCTGCGGACGGCTGTCGAGGCCGAGCACGGCCGTGACGGCGTCGCCGAGATCGTCGGGCAGCGCGATCGGGCCGGAGCGGCCGCGATACTGGCCGATCGACCGATGCTCGAAGCGCTCGAGCTTGACGCCGAACGCGGCTTCGAACTGCTGGATCGTGCCGGACACCACGACGACGCTTTCGACCGGATCGACGCGATCGACCGTCAGCTGGTGGCGACGCGCGAAGTCCTCGGCCTTGCGAATGTCGTCGGGATTGGCGGAAAAACGTTGCGCGAAGGTTTCGCGCGACACCGGTTTCGCTTGCGCGTCGCCGGTGGCGAGCTGGTGAAGCAGCGTATCGAGTTGCCCTTCTTCCTGCCGCCGCAACATGATCGTGACGTGGATGCGTTCTGCCGGATCGCACGGGCCGAGGCACTTGGACTCGGCGACGATTCGGGGTTCACGGTCGGCGTGAAGATGCCTTGCCATGTTCAGACCCTCCTTGGTACCGCGTTGCACGGAACAGCCAGGAAATCGGACAGGGCCGGCGGGAGACGGTTCCGTTCGGTCGTTCGGGTTCGCGACAGCGCGAAGTAACAGGGAGTTTAGATCAGTCAGACGATTTGCGCGCACGCCCTTTTGCGGCGGGGCGCATGCGCGGGCCGGCGTTGCGCGCGGCCCTCATCGGGTGCGGCGACGCGCCGCGCGACCTGCGCCGGCGCAGCGCCGCGGCGGCACTCAGTCCATCGACAGGCGCAGCGCAAAGCCGATCAGCGCCGCGGAAAACGTCCAGCGCTGCACCGTCTGCGCGAGCGGATGCGCACGCATCCACGCGGCGATCCGCGACGCGCCGAACACGCACGCGAGGTCGAAGCACACGCCGGCCGCCACCAGCAGCGCGCCCAGTTCGAACATCTGCAACACGACCGGCCCGGCCTCGGGGCGCACGAACTGCGGCAGCAGCACCGAGCAGAACAACAGCGCCTTCGGGTTCAACAGGTTGGTGAGCAGGCCCTTCACGAACGACTGCCGCAACTCGCCCGCCGTGGCCGCCGCGTCGCCGTCGCCGAGCGCGAACACGGGCGAACGGAACACCTGGATCGCGACATACGCGAGATACAGCGCGCCGCCGTAGCGGATCACTTCGTACAGCCACGGCGCGCTGCGGATCAGCGCCGCGACACCGCAGGCGGACAGCGTCACGTGCGCGGTGCGCGCGAGCGACAGGCCGGCGGCGGCCGCCATTCCCGGCCGCACGCCGCGGCCGATGCTGGTCTGCAGCACGAGCGCCATGTCCGGCCCCGGCACCGCGTAGATGGCCGCCAGCGCGGCGAGATAAATCAACAGCAAATGCGTGGAAATCATGGTCTGCCCCTCTCCTCCTACGGCGATATGTTGCCGCTGGAGCGCGAGGGATTATTGGCCATCTTTGGCTCAGGATTGGCGATCCGTAGGGGAATCCGCCACAATCGCTGAACTCGCATCAGGAATCCGCCATCATGACCGAACTCGACAAGACCGACCGCGCCATCCTGGCCGCGGTGCAGCGCGACGGCCGCCTGCCGATCGCCCGCCTCGCCGACACCGTGGGCCTCTCCGAGACCCCTTGCGCGCGCCGCCTGAAGCGCCTCGAAAACGACGGTTACATCGAGCGATACCGCGCGCAGCTGTCGCGCCAGGCGCTCGGCTTCGGCGTCGTTGCGTTCGTGCTCGTGCGGTTCGCGACGCACGACCGCAAGACCGCCGACCGCTTCGAGCGGGAAGTGCTCGGCATCGAGCGGATCCTGGCGTGCCACAACGTGGCGGGCACCGCCGATTACTTGCTGCAGGTCGTGGCGCGCGATCTCGACGATTACGGCACGTTCCTGCGCGAATCGCTGCGGATGCTGCCGGGCGTGACGTCGATCGAATCGGCGCTGTCGCTACGCGAGGTCAAGCACGACGCGGGGCTGCCGGTGCCGTGATGCCGGCACGGGCACGGTTCACGCAAGCCGGGCCCGATACCCGTTTCGTCACTTCGACGTCGATCGATGTGGGCCGCGTCGGGCCGCGCCGCCGCAACACTCGTTCACATTGTCGATGCCGGCCGCCTACGCGATGTCGGTCGGCTGGTGCGCGCGTTCCAGATCCTCGAGAAACGCTTCCACGAGCGGATTGCCGCGCCCGTTGCGGGCGACGACCATGTGGAACGTGACGTCGTAGCGCAGTTGCTCCGGATTGAGCGGCGCGAGCAGCCCCTGCGCGACGTAGGGCGCCGCGAAATGCTGCGGCAGGTAGCCGAGGTGGTGGCCGGACAGGATCAGCAGCGCGACGGCCTCCATGTTGTCGGCCGTCGCGGTCACGCGGTCGGGCGTCGTCGACATCTGCGCTTCGGGCAGCGGATACGAGCGCCACGCCCACTCGAAGCCCGCGACGTCGGCCGGGGTCAGCGCGCCGGCGCCGTCGAACAGCGGATGGCCGCGCCCGCAGTACGCGACCTGGCGCTCGATGAACAGCGGCGTGTAGTGCAGCGACGGCACCCGGTGCCAGAAGTAGCCGACCGCGATCTGGATCTCGTCGCTCAGCAGCTTCTCCTCGAGATCGCCCGGCGCGCGCACGGAGATCGAGAAGCGCACGGCCTCGTCGCGCGTGCGGAACGCGGCGATCGCCTCGGCGATCCGCGCGTTCTGGCTCACCGGCGTATGGCCGATCAGGCCGATGTGCAGCGTGCCGACCAGCTGGCGGTCCATGTGCCGCGCGGCCATCCCGAATTCGTCGAGCGCCGCGAGCAGCTTGCGGCTCATCGCGTGAAACCGCTCGCCCTTCGGCGTGAGCCGGAAACCGCTGCGGCCGCGCTCGCAGAGCCGGTAGCCGAGCCGCGTCTCCAGCGACGAAAGCTGCGCGCTGATCGTCGACTGCCCGACGTTCAGCACGGCCTGCGCGGCCGACACGCCGCCCGCCTCCGTGACCGCGAGAAACACGCGGATCAACCGCAGATCGAGGGTCGACAGATTCCCCAGCACGTTCATCCCCTTCCATACATCGATGAAAATCGATGTTTACGTCGATATCTTCGCATTCTTCTTTCCCGGCGGAGCGCGTAAAACTGTGCGCCAAGCCGCGTCGCATGATACGGCAACCCCACATCGGAAGAGACAGCCCATGAACGACCACACTCATTTCCAGCCGCTCGGCGGCAATGAAATGCCGCGCTGCGGCGGCATCGCGACGATGATGCGCCTGCCGCACGTGGCGAGCGCCGAAGGCCTCGACGCCTGCTTCGTCGGCGTGCCGTTCGACCTCGGCACCTCCAACCGCACCGGCGCACGCTTCGGCCCACGCCAGATCCGCACCGAATCCGTGCTGCTGCGCCCGTACAACATGGCCACGCGCGCCGCGCCGTTCGATTCGCTGCAGATCGCCGACATCGGCGACGTCGCGATCAATCCGTACAACCTGCACGATTCCATCGCACGCATCGAAGCCGCGTACGACGCGATCCTCGAGCACGACTGCAAGCCGATCACGCTGGGCGGCGACCACACGATCGCGCTGCCGATCCTGCGCGCGATCCACCGCAAGCACGGCAAGGTTGCATTGATCCACGTCGATGCACACGCCGACGTGAACGACACGATGATGGGCGAAAAGATCGCGCACGGCACGCCGTTCCGCCGCGCGGTCGAGGAAGGCCTGCTGCACGGCGACAAGGTCACGCAGATCGGCCTGCGCGGCACCGGCTACGCGGCCGAGGATTTCGACTGGTGCCGCGAGCAGGGCTTCCGCGTCGTCCAGGCCGAGGAATGCTGGAACAAGTCGCTCGCGCCGCTGATGGAAGAAGTGCGCGCGCGCGTCGGCGACACGCCCGTCTACATCAGCTTCGACATCGACGGCATCGACCCGGCCTACGCGCCGGGCACCGGCACGCCGGAAATCGCGGGCCTCACGGTGCCGCAGGCGCTCGAGATCATCCGCGGCGCGAAGGGGCTGAACATCGTCGGTTGCGATCTCGTCGAAGTCGCGCCGCCGTACGACCCGTTCGGCACCACGGCGCTGCTCTGCGCGAACCTCGCCTACGAGCTGCTGTGCGTGCTGCCGGGCGTCAAGTACCGCGACTGATTCCCGCGCCACCCCCTATTCCAAAATCAAAGGATTCCAGAGGAGCACTTATCAAGATGGGGACTTCCGTCAAGCAACCCAAGCGTGCGGCGCTCGCGTCGTTCGTCGGCACCACGATCGAGTGGTACGACTTCTATAGCTACGCGACCGCCGCCGCCATCGTGTTCGGGCCGCTGTTCTTTCCCGGCGAAAACCGCTTCATCAGCCTGCTCGCATCGTTCGGCTCGTTCGCGGTCGGCTTCTTCGCGCGTCCGCTCGGCGGCGTGATGTTCGGCTATCTCGGCGACCGCTTCGGCCGCAAGCGCTCGCTGCTCGCGACGCTGATGCTGATGGCCGTGTCGACGGTCGCGATCGGCCTGCTGCCGACCCATGCGCAAGCCGGTGTGATCGCACCGGTCCTGCTCGTGCTGATGCGGGTGCTGCAAGGCATCGCGGTCGGCGGCGAATGGGGCGGCGCGGTGCTGCTTGCCGGCGAACATGCGCCGGAAGGCAAACGCACGTTCTTCGCGTCGTTCGCGCAGCTCGGCAGCGCGAGCGGCCTGATCCTGTCGATGCTCGCGTTCGGCGCGATCAGCACGCTGTCGAAGGAAGACATGATGAGCTGGGGCTGGCGTGTGCCGTTCCTCGCGAGTTCCGTACTGCTGATCGTCGGTTTCGTGATCCGCGCGAGCGTGTCCGAATCGCCCGAGTTCGAGGAAGTCAGGAAGAGCGGCAACATCGCGCAAAAACCGCTGCGTGAAGCGCTCAAGTACTGGCCGCTGCTGCTGCTCGCGATCGGTGCGAACGTGTACGGCATCGCCGGCGTGTATTTCAGCAACATCTTCATGATCAGCTACGCGACGCAGTTCCTGTCGCTCGACCGGTCGATGGTGCTGCATTGCATGACGATCGTCGCGGTGCTGCAGTTCGTCGTGCAGCTCGCGGCCGCGTTCCTCGCGCAGCGCTTCGGCACAACACGCGTGCTGCTGATCACCGGCGCATGGGCCGCGATCGTCCCGTTCGTGATGCTGCCGCTCGTGCACATGGGCACGCCGCTGTCGATCACGGTCGGCGTCGGCCTCGCGACGCTCGCGGAATCGGGCTACTACTCGGTGGTCGCGGGCTTCGTCAGCGGCATCTTCGTCGCACGCATCCGCTACACGGCGATCTCGATCGCGTACCAGGTGTGCGGCGCGCTCGCCGGCGGCCTCACGCCGCTCGTCGCGACCATCATCGCGCAGAACACCGCGCCGCAATGGTGGCCGCTCGCGCTCCAGTACACGAGCGCCGCGCTCCTGTCGTCGCTGTGCGTGTGGCTGATCTCGCGCCGCGTCAGCATCGACGATGCCGGCGCGCCCGACAAGACGAACGAGCCGCTGCCGCGCGGCGCACGCACGGCGTAACGCAAGTGCACGCATGACGCAAAACGGCCCGCTTCCGCGGGCCGTTTTTTTGCCGCCCGATCTTCGATCGCAACGACGGCGTGCAGCGCTCGCTGCGTTATTGCACCTGGCTGCGCAGCGTCTTCGCGGCAGCGACCATGTTCGTCAGCGCCGGAATCACTTCCGCCCACTGGCGCGTCTTCAGCCCGCAGTCCGGATTGACCCACAGACGCTCCGCCGGAATCCGTTCCGCCGCCTTCCTCATCAGGCCGACGATATGTTCCTGCGTCGGGATGTTCGGCGAGTGAATGTCGTACACGCCCGGCCCGATCTCGTTCGGATACTTGAAGTCGTCGAACGCGTCGAGCAGCTCCATGTCCGAGCGCGAGGTCTCGATCGTGATCACGTCCGCATCCATGGCGGCGATCGACGCGATGATGTCGTTGAACTCCGAATAGCACATGTGCGTATGGATCTGCGTGTCGTCCTGCACGCCGTTCGCGGTGATGCGGAACGACTCGACCGCCCACTTCAGGTACGCGCCCCATTGCGCGCGGCGCAGCGGCAGCCCTTCGCGCAGCGCGGCCTCGTCGATCTGGATCACGTGCACGCCGGCCTTCTCGAGATCGAGCACTTCCTCGCGGATCGCCAGCGCGAGCTGGTAGCACGACACCGAGCGCGGCTGGTCGTCGCGCACGAACGACCAGTTCAGGATCGTCACGGGGCCGGTCAGCATGCCCTTCATCGGCTTGTTCGTCAGCGACTGCGCATACGTGATCCATTCGACCGTCATCGCCTTCGGGCGGCTGATGTCGCCGAACAGGATCGGCGGCTTCACGCAGCGCGAACCGTACGACTGCACCCAGCCGAACTGGCTGAACGCGTAGCCGTCGAGCTGCTCGCCGAAGTATTCGACCATGTCGTTGCGCTCGGCTTCGCCATGCACCAGCACGTCGAGATCCAGTGCTTCCTGCTCGCGCACGCTGCGTTCGATTTCAGCCTGCATCGCGGCCCGGTAGCCCGCATCGTCCAGCGCACCGGCCTTGAACTGGCTGCGCGCGTGACGGATTTCGCCGGTCTGCGGGAATGAGCCGATCGTCGTCGTCGGGAACGCCGGCAGCTTCAGGCGTGCCGACTGCTTCGACGCACGCTGCGTGTAGGGGCTCACGCGGTTGCCGAGCTGCGCGTCGATGCGGGCGATCGCGGCCTTCACCGCCGGGTTGTGCACGCGCGGCGAGTGGCGGCGCGCATGGATCGCGGCAGCGTTCGCGGCCAGTGCATCGGCCACCTTGTCGCGGCCTTCGTTCAGCGCGGTCGCGAGCACCTTCAGCTCGTCGAGCTTCTGCAGCGCGAACGCGAGCCACGAGCGGATTTCCGCATCGAGCTTCTCCTCGCTCGCGAGATCGACCGGCACGTGCAGCAGCGAGCACGACGGGGCGAGCCACAGGCGATCGCCCAGTTGCTTCGCGAGCGGTTCGAGCCAGTCGAGCGTCGCGTTCAGGTCCGTCTTCCAGATGTTGCGGCCGTTGATCGCGCCAACCGACAGCACGCGCCCGGCCGGCAGTTCACGCACCAGCGCGTCGACTTCGTCGCGTGCGTTGATCGCATCGACATGCAGGCCGTCGACCGGCAGCGAACTCGCGAGCGCCAGGTTGTCCTGGAGCTGGCCGAAGTAGGTGGCGAGCAGCAGCTTGATGCGACGCGTTTCCAGTGCCGCATAGGCGGTGCGCAATGCCTGACGCCACTCGGCGTCGAGTTCGGTGACGAGGATCGGTTCGTCGATCTGCACCCATTCGACGCCCTGTGCGGTCAGCGTGTCGAGCAGCGCGCCGTACACGGGCAGCAGCTTCGGCAGCAGCGCGAGGCGGTCGGAATCGTCCTTCGCCTTGCCGAGCCACAGGTACGTGACGGGGCCGAGGATGACCGGCTTCACGGCCACGCCCTGCGCCTGCGCTTCCGCCAGTTGCTGGAGCAGGCGCGAGGGGTCGAGCGAGAAGTTCGTGTCCGCATGGAATTCCGGCACGATGTAGTGGTAGTTCGTATCGAACCACTTCGTCATTTCACCGGCGGCAACCCCGCCGCAGCACGCCGCATGCTCGTCCGCCGACTGCGCCGAACGGCCGCGCGCGACGCGGAAATAGTTGTCGAGCACATCGCCGTGGAAACCCTGCACGCGCTTCGGCAGGTTGCCGAGCGTGAAGCTCATGTCGAGCACCTGATCGTAGAACGCGAAGTCGCCGATCGGGGCCAGGTCCAGGTCGCGCTGGTCGTTCCAGTGACGCTTGCGCAGCTCGGCGCCGAGCGCCTTCAGCTCGGCGCGCGACGATTCGCCCTTCCAGTAGCGTTCGAGACCGAACTTGAGTTCGCGCTTCGCACCGATGCGCGGGAAACCGAGGTTGTGTGTCGTGACCATGAGGTGCCGTCCAGAAGAAGTGAAGATCCGGCCGCCATCATAGGGATTTCATCCCATGAAATAAAATGGCATTATTTCATTCATCCATTAAATCTGTTCATGTATCCGTTACACGAGCGATATCCATGCTGGAACGATTCCATCTCGTCGTGATCCGTGAAGTCGAGCGCCAGGGCTCACTGACCGCGGCCGCCCACGCACTGCACCTCACGCAATCGGCACTCAGCCATACCGTCCGGAAAATCGAGCAGCAGCTCGGCACGCCGATCTGGGATCGGGAGGGCCGCGGCCTGCGGCTCACCCAGGGCGGGCAGTATCTGCTGAAGCTGGCGAACCGGCTGCTGCCGCAGTTCGAGCTCGCCGAGGAGCGGATGAAGCAGTACGCGAAGGGCGAGCGCGGCACGCTGCGCATCGGGATGGAGTGCCACCCGTGCTACCAGTGGCTGCTGAAGGTCGTGTCGCCGTACCTGTCGCGCTGGCCCGACGTCGACGTGGACGTGAAGCAGCGCTTCCAGTTCGGCGGCATCGGCGCCCTGTTCGGCTATGACATCGACGTGCTCGTGACGCCCGATCCGCTGAACAAGCCGGGGCTACGCTTCGACCCCGTGTTCGACTACGAGCAGGTGCTGGTGGTCGCCGATTCGCACCGGTTCGCAAACGCCGATTACGTGACGCCCGAACAGCTGACCGACGAGATCCTGATCACCTATCCGGTCGAAACCGACCGGCTCGACATCTACAACCAGTTCCTGACGCCGGCCGGCATCGTGCCGAGGCGGCACAAGTCGATCGAAACGACCGACATCATGCTGCAGATGGTGGCGAGCGGGCGCGGCGTGGCCGCGCTGCCGAGATGGCTTGCCGACGAATACGCCGACCGGATGCCGGTCGTGCCGGTCAAGCTCGGCAAGAAGGGAATCGCAAAGCAGATCTTCCTCGGCATCCGCGAAGCGGACGCATCGATCGACTATCTGGCTGCGTTCGTCGCGCTGGCGCGCGAATCGACGGGGAGCGCGCCACGCATGCTGCGCTAGGCGGGCCCCGTTGCCATGCGCGTCAGGCGGCGCGCATGCCGATGCGTTCGCTGCGCTCGACCCATGCGCCGAACAGCAGGCCGATCGTCGTCCACATGATCACCTGCATGCCGATCGCCGCCACGCGGAACTTCCACAGCAAGGCCGCCGGGAAATCGGCGGGCAACTCGCTGACGGACGGCAACCCGATCTGCACGGCCGCGATGATCGCGACGAACACGAGCCCGGCGACGATCGATGCGTTCCACTGGCCGAGCTTCGCCAGCAGATGGCGGCGTACGCTGACCGAGAACACCATCGTCGCGACCGAGATCGCGATCATCAGGAAGAACAGGCCCGTGCGATAGCCGATCGTGTCGGGGTCGCCAACCGACGGCGGATTGGCCGGGTACTTGAGGTTCGGCACGATCACGAGCGCGATGAACGCCGCCAGCGCGAGCCACGCGGACAGCGGACGGGCCGGGAGGCGGCTGCCTCGCCCGTAGGCATACGCGAAGACCAGCGAGAACAGCCCGCCGAATGCCGCGCCATAGGTCACGACGCCCGTCAGCAAACCGAGGCCGGCCTGCGTGCGGCGGCTGACCAGCTCCGGCTCCGGCGCGTCGCCCTTGGCGGCGTCGGCTTTTTCTTCAAAGGAGATTGCCTGATCGACTTGCGGTTCGCCGACGACCTTCGCGAAACCGAACGTGAGGAGGCCTGCGGCGATGCCTGCGAGCATCCCGCGCATGAGCAGCTTTCCGACCATCGTGAACTCCGCGTCAGTGGCAGGGGAAGCCGAGCAGGTGGCGGCCGTCGTGGACGAATTCGTGGACGTACATGCCCGGCACGAGCGACGTCGCACCTTGTTCCGCGCCGACGAAATAAAGCGCGAGCAACAGGATCAGGCCGACGAACACGGCCCACGGCAACAGTTCACGGACGGGGATGGGCGCCGGCACGACCGCCGGCTTCAGCACTGCTTCGCTCATGGATGCACCTCAGGGGAATCGCGCCCCGATAAATGTTGGATGGGTACGAAGGCAGGTCTGGCTTCCGGGATCATCGATTCCCCGGTTACAGTGGCGCGACCGCGCCGGGCTTGCACCGGCTTCCGCGCTTCGTATCGGGCGAATTGTACGCGCGAACGTTCGCGCATTGAAGCGGCGCCAGGCGGGCACGTGCGCCCGTCCCGGATCATCCGACAACCGACATGAACATGCCTACCTCGCTGCGCCTGATCGCACACGCATCGACCCGGGCGATGCGCACCGGCACGTTTCCCGACGACGATCCGCTCGATACGCGCGGGCTCGCCGAAGCCGCTGCGCTACGCGGCCGGTGGGCAGGTACCGCCGGCGCGCCCGTGCTGTGCAGCCCCGCATGCTGCGCGCGGCAGACCGCCGATGCGCTCGGACTTCATGCCGACATCGACGACGCACTGCGCGACATCGATTACGGCAACTGGCGAGGCCAGCGCCTGCACGACCTCGCACGCGACTTGCCGGACGAACTGGATGCGTGGATCGCAGACCCGTCGGCGCCGCCGCACGGCGGTGAATCGTTCGAAGCAGCCATGCACCGCGTCGGCACCTGGTTGAACGCGCTGCGGCAAGATCGCGACATCGTCGCAATCACGCATGCGCCAATCGTCCGCGCGGCCATCGCCCATGTGCTGCGGATGGATTCGAAGGCAGCGGCACGCATCGACGTCGCGCCGCTGTCCTGCACGACGCTTGTTGCGTCGCCGAACGGATGGATGTTGAGCGCGGACGGCAACGCGTAGAACGCTATCGCGCTCACTATGTGGACGACGATGCGGGCTGGCGCGTCACGTTGCGCATACACGCCTTCAATCGCCTTACGCATCGGCAAGACGCACCGTTCGTGGTCCCGACTGTCATCAAACTGACTGCTGGCCGCAGATAGGATCGGACGCGGTTCCCTCACGAGACGCCGTCATGAATCAACCTGCTTCGTCCGCACCGAACAACCCGGGCTCCGTCGAACGCACCAGACAGGTCGGCTACGCCGTCTTCCTGCTGGTGCTGGCGCTCGGTGCGCTCTATATCGCCACGCACCTGATCGACGATCTGTCGCCGGTCCGCGAAGGGAAGCTGTTCCCGTACCTGCTGCTCGGCGCCGCGCTGCTGATCGCGCTCGGCTTCGAATTCGTCAACGGCTTCCACGACACCGCGAACGCGGTCGCCACCGTGATCTATACGCACTCGCTGACGCCGAACGTCGCGGTGATCTGGTCCGGCATGTGGAACTTCCTCGGCGTGATGGTCTCGAGCGGTGCCGTCGCGTTCGGCATCCTGCAGTTGCTGCCGGTCGAGCTGATCCTGCAGGTCGGTAGCGGCGCGGGCTTCGCGATGGTGTTCGCGCTGCTGATCGCCGCGATCGTGTGGAACCTCGCGACCTGGTATTTCGGGTTGCCGTCGTCGAGTTCGCATACGCTGATCGGTTCGATCATCGGCGTCGGGCTGATGAACCAGCTGATGCACGGGCCGTCCGGCACGAGCGGCGTCGACTGGGGCCAGGCGCTCGGTGTCGGCAAGTCGCTGCTGTTCTCTCCGATCGTCGGCTTTCTGTGCGCGGCGCTGCTGCTGCTCGTGCTGAAGACGCTCGTGCGGGTTCCGGAGTTGTACAAGGAGCCGCCGAAAGACCAGCCGCCGCCGTTCTGGATTCGCTGCCTGCTGATCCTGACCTGCACGGGCGTGTCGTTTGCGCACGGTTCGAACGACGGGCAGAAAGGGATGGGGCTCATCATGCTGATCCTGATCGGCACGGTGCCGACCGCCTATGCGCTGAACAAGGCCGTCACGCCGGCCGAGACGCAGACCTTCGTGGCGGTCGCGAACCAGGCGGCCGCGACATTCGGGAAGTACACGAACGGCGTCGCGCCGTCCGCGAACCCGCGCGCCGACGTCGAGCACTACGTGCAGCATCGCGAACTGACGCCCGCGGTGCTGCCGGCCGTCCAGCAGCTGTCGACGTCGCTCGCGACCGCGGTCGGCGCGTCGGGCTCGATGGCAGCCGTGCCGCAGCGCGACGTCGACAACGTGCGCAACACGATGTATCTGGTATCCGAAGCAATCCGCCTGATCGAGAAGTCGGGTCAGCCCGCGTTCGCGGCCGACGACAAGCTGGCGATCGACAACTATCACAAGCAACTCGACCACGCGACCAAATTCATTCCGACGTGGGTGAAGGTTGCCGTCGCGATCGCGCTGGGCCTCGGCACGATGGTGGGCTGGAAGCGGATCGTCGTGACCGTCGGCGAGAAAATCGGCAAGCAGCATCTGACGTACGGACAAGGCGCATCGGCCGAACTCGTCGCGATGCTGACGATCGGCGCCGCCGACGTGTACGGATTGCCCGTGTCGACGACACATGTGCTGTCGTCGGGTGTCGCGGGCACGATGGCGGCGAACGGCTCCGGGCTGCAGTGGAGCACGGTGCGCAGCCTCGTGCTCGCGTGGGTGCTGACGCTGCCGGCGTCGATCGTGCTTGCCGGCGGGCTCTACTGGTTGTTCCGGTCGATGGCTTGATTCACGTTGCGACGGGTGGCCGGTGAGCCGGCCGCCAGTCGTGGAAGATTCGCCGCTCGCTTCTCTGCCTCTACGCTTCTCCGCCTTTCCACCTTTCCGCCTTTCCGCACTGATACGTCGTCGCCTTCGATGTGTCCGTGCGCGCCCCGAGCCTTTCCCTCTTGCTTCCGAATTGAAGCGCAAGATCTGGAGCGCGTCTGCACACGAACGTCGCTAGACTGGGTTCATCGACTTTCTTCGTGGCTCCAACCGTGCACGCAATGCTTCCGGGCATTCCGCACGACTCGGCGCCACATCGCTGACGAACCAAGGGACGCCCGTGAACATCGCCGATCTGCAGCCTGCCGTCGAATCGCCGGACATCGCACAAAGCGTCGACGCCATCGACTGGCCGACTGTCGGCGCCGAGCTCGATCGCTATGGATGCGCGCGTGTGCCGGGCCTGATTTCGACGAACGAATGCAATGCGCTCGCGTCGCTCTATCCGCGGGATGCGCTTTATCGTTCACGCGTCGTGATGGCGCGGCACGGATTCGGCCGCGGCGAATACAAGTATTTCGCGTACCCGCTGCCCGCAGTCATTGCCGAGCTTCGCACGACGATCTACCCGCATCTCGCACCCATCGCGAATCGCTGGAACCAGGCACTCGGAATCGACGTCCGCTATCCGAACGACCACACGACATTCCTCGATCGCTGCCGGGCGGCGGGGCAGACGCGACCGACGCCGCTGATCCTGCAATACGGTCCCGACGACTACAACTGTCTCCATCAGGATCTTTATGGCGAGCACGTGTTTCCGCTGCAGGTCGCGATCCTGCTGTCGGCGCCGGGCCGCGATTTCACGGGCGGGGAATTCGTGTTGACGGAACAGCGGCCACGCATGCAATCACGGGCGGAAGTGGTGCCGCTGATGCAAGGTGACGCGGTGATCTTCGCTGTGCATGGCAGACCCGTGCAGGGGACGCGCGGCGTCTATCGCGTCAACTTGCGCCACGGCGTGAGCCGGATTCGCAGTGGTCACCGTCACACCGTCGGCATCATCTTTCATGACGCGCAGTGACGGCAGCGAGGACGAGCGTGGTGCCGTCCCGACGTTCGTCACGCGGATGATTTACGGTTCGCGCGGGGAGCACCGCGCTACGCTATTGCCCGCACGCCCGCAGCAGTGACAAATGGCCGACTGCGCTGACCACCAGGCCATCGCAAACACAACGAATCGACGTTTCAGATGAGCGACGAAAAACAGTCGCGCTCACGTGTCGCGGTGCAAATTGGATGCGCCGTTCGACCTACCCTCGCGCCGCACTCGCCCGCAGCCGATCGCCTGCATCGGAGGCCAGCCGCGCATAACCCGGCAACGTCAGCAGCGCGAGCACGCCGGCTGCGACGAATGCCCAGCGGAAATCGTCGAGCACGTAATGCATGCCAACCGCATCGCCGCGCACCAACGCCGCGAGCCGCAGCGACAATGCCCCGAACGCGATCCCCATCCCGATCGTCATCTGCTGTGCGGCACTCCACAGCGTGCTGGCTGCACTCGTCTGATGAGCCGGGATATCCGCATAGGCGAGTGTCGCGAGCGTCGTGAACTGCATCGACCGCGTGAGTCCGTAGACGAATACGACGAGCAGCGTGATCGCCAGCGGCGTCGACGCGGTCAGCCAGCCGCACGCAATCGTGAAGATGCCGACAATTGTCACGTCGACGAGTGCAACGCGCCGGAAACCATATCGGTCGAGAATCCACGACGTTCCCGCCTTCATCCCCAGATTGCCGAGCGCACTCGCGAGCAGCAACAGGCCGGACTGGAACGGCGACAACCCGAAGCCGATCTGGAACAACAGCGGCAGCAGATACGGCACGGCGTTAATCGCCATCCGCGTGACCGAGCCGGAGATCACCGTTACCGAGAAGGTCGGCACCTTCAGCGTGGTGAAGTCGAGCAGCGGATGCGCGCAGCGTCGCGCATGCCACCACGCGGCCGCGCCGAACAGCACGCTCGCCCCCACCAGGACGCCCGCGCGCGTGAAGTCGACATCCTGCTGGCCGGCCGCTTCGGTACCGATCAACAGACAGGTCAATGCACCACCGGCCAGCACGAATCCAGCCCAATCGAGCGGCCGTTGCTCGTCGGCCCGCGTGTTCCGGACGATCAGCCAGGTACAGACGAGCGCGGCGATACCGAACGGGACATTCAACAGGAAGATCCAGCGCCATGACGCATAGGTCGTGATGAAGCCGCCGATCGGCGGCCCGACGACAGGCGCGACGATGCCCGGCCACGTGATCGTCGCGATCGCTCGCATCAGCTTCGCCTTCTCGGTGCTGCGCACGACGATCATCCGTCCGACCGGCACCATCATTGCCCCGCCGACGCCCTGCAGCAGCCGTGCAGCCGTGAACGTCATGACACCTTCGGACAGCCCGCACAGCACCGACGCACCGGTAAAGACGACAATCGCGCTCGCGAATACCGTACGTGATCCATAGCGGTCCGCGATCCAGCCGCTGATCGGGATGAACACCGCCAGCGCGAGCATATAGGCCGTCATCCCGAGGCTCAGCGCGTTCGGACCGACACCGAACGAGCGCGCCATTTGCGGCAGCGCGGTCGCGATCACGGTCGTGTCGAGGTACTCCATGAAGAACGTTGCGGCGACGAGATACGGCAAGAAGTCGGTCGTCCGACTACCTTGGGCAGGGCTGTCAGTCATGAACTGTGCGAGGGACGGAATACGGAGGACACCGACCGCCAGCGGATGCCTGAAAGCACCGGGAATCGGGACGAATGGCGATATTACCCCGAAGGACCTGCTCCCCGCTCTGCCGCGCATGCCGTGCGAACGGACTTTATGCGCATAGATTTTTATGACGATTTCGTGAGTGGATTCGTGGAAAGGCGCACACTGATCAGGTCGACAGGGTTCGTCGAAAGACCGATGGATGCAGGTCAAGAAGACGACATTTATCGACCATCTTCGAGGGACGTCGCGCTTCGTCGACCATCAAAACATCGCCACTGGATGTATCGACATCGACCGGACGCTGACTGAAGGTGGATCGACGTGGTACGTAGAGAACGCACCACGGATATCAAAGGTGCCTGGCGGCGGATTACTCCGGGATGGCAGATACCTGATCCGCGATCGTCGGCCATCTCGGCTCCGATCACAGTATTGCTTGGCCAGCGCCGTACATTTCCGCCGCGCCAATGCAAAAACCCCCGCCTTTCGGGCGGGGGTTCTTGGCTTAGGGAGCCTGACGATTACCTACTTTCACACGGGAATCCGCACTATCATCGGCGTAGAGTCGTTTCACGGTCCTGTTCGGGATGGGAAGGGGTGGGACCGACTCGCTATGGTCATCAGGCAAAGAGGGTTGTTGCGCTGGCTTCGCAGCGCAACCAATCTTGGAAGAAGCAGTAATTTAGGTTGTGTGTATCACACACGAGAATCCAACTTGTCGCTCTGGATCTTGCGGCCAGTGCTTTCACACGGCGCCGATCTACAAGGCAGA